>DATKNM010000418.1:0-18595 GCA_035541335.1 Binatia bacterium | reverse complement strand
CTACGGCTTCGGCGCGGCGGCGCATATCCTCGCCCAAGTGGCGCGGCATCAGGGCCGGCGGGTCTTCGCCTTCACCAGCCCCGGCGACGCGACCGCCCAGGCTTTCGCGCGAGAGCTCGGCGCGGTCTGGGCTGGCGCCTCTACGGAGCCGCCGCCCGAGCAACTCGATGCCGCGATCCTGTTCGCTCCGGTGGGGAGTCTGGTGCCGGCGGCGCTCAAAGCCGTGCGGCCCGGCGGCATCGTGGTCGCCGCAGGCATCCATATGAGCGACATCCCGAGCTTCCCCTACCGCATCCTCTGGGAGGAGCGGCAGATCCGCTCGGTCGCCAATCTCACGCGCCGCGATGCGGAGGAGTTCCTGCCGCTGGCGGCGAGGATCGGCATCGCCACCCACATCGAACGGCATCCGCTCGGAAGCGCCAATGAGGCCCTCGAACGCCTGCGCCGCGGCGCTGTCAGCGGCGCCGCGGTGCTGGTACCGGAATCCTCGCTGCGCTAAACCGCCAGATGCGCCTCGAGGTGCTTGGCGAGGTCAGGGATCGGGCTCTTGGTCAGGTCCTTGTCGAGCGCGGCGACCACGAGCTTGCTGGTCGCATCCGACAGTGCATGGCGCAAATGGCCCAGCGCCTTCGGCGGCGCCGCCAGGATCAGGTGCTCGAACTGCTTCCCCGCCGCGGCCTTGTTCACCTGCTCGGCGACATGCTCGATGAAGCGCTGCTCCTCGACCTCATGGGGATCGTTCCGGGGCGTCATGGCGGCGGAGCCGCTGGCGCCGGCGAAGCCGCGGTCGCGGCCCGGCTTGTCGGTCATGATGTCGTGGGTACGCGGCCCGGCGCGGGTGCCGCCGATGCCGTCCACCGCCTGCAGGCCCTTGCCCGGCCCGTCATGGCGATAGACCGTGGCCTTCTGGCCGTCCGCGACCACCACCCAAGTCACCTTCGCGCGCATTTTCTGGTCTCCTTCCGCGATCTTTTCCAAGACTAACGCCGGCGGCCTGCTGTGGGCTTGATCTAGGACAAAGGATTCGGATCGGAATAAATGCCGGAAAGCGGAGCGCTCGGGCCGGGAATGACCATCGGCGCTGCACACTGCTGACAGTAGGGTGTCAGTAGGCCTCGGCTAGACCTTCCTGACAGGAAATGTCAGCGGAGCGGGAGGGGTTCATGCGCCGCGCCCAAAGGCTGTTCGACATCATCCAGCATCTCCGGCGCAAGCGCCTGGTCCGCGCCAGCGAGCTTGCGGAGAAGCTCGAGGTCTCGGAGCGCACCATCTATCGCGACATCGCCGAGCTGATGGCGAGCGGCGTGCCGGTCGAGGGCGCGCCCGGCCTCGGTTACGCTCTCCGCGGCGGCTACGATCTGCCGCCGCTGATGTTCGATTCCCAGGAATTGGAAGCGCTGGTGCTCGGCGCCCGCATCGTCGAATCCTGGTCGGACCGCGGCCTCGCGGAATCCGCCGGCCATGTCCTCGCGAAGATCGAGGCGGTGCTGCCGGATCATCTGCGCCGGCAGCTGGCCGAGACGGCGCTGCTGGCGCCGACCCGGCATTTCGCGGAGAAGCTCACCGTCGATTCCGGCGAGCTCCGTCGCGCCTTGCGTCACCGCCTGAAAGTGCGCTTCCGCTACCGGGACGGCCGCGAGAGCGAGAGCGAGCGCCAGGTCTGGCCGCTGGCACTTTCGTTCTACGGGCCGGTCTGGGTCCTCGCCGCCTGGTGCGAACTGCGCCAGGATTTCCGCGCCTTCCGCCTCGACCGCATGCAGAGCCTGGTGCTCTCCGAGGAGAAGTTCAGGCCGGAACGCGGCCGCACTCTCGCCGATTATCTCGCGCGAGAGCTCGGCGACGGCGCGCTCAGGGCGGCGAGCTGATCAGTCCCGCCAGACCGGCTTCCTGAGTTCCAGGTCGACGTCGGCGCGGGTGAGGCCGATGTCGCGCAAGCTGTGCTCGGACAGATTCGCAAGATCGCGCCGCTCCCGCGCATGGCGGAAGGTCATGGCGAAGCGGCGCAGAAATGCGTGCAGGATGTCCTCGGTGCCGTCGCGGTCGGACGTAGGGGTGCGGCGGCCGGTTTCGCTCCAGGTCTTGCTGCTCATGCTGACACCTCTCCAGTTTGTTGGAGAGAATATAGGGAGGGTCTCCTGACAGCATGGAGTCAGGAGCAAACCAGCCTCGATGCAAAGGTGAAGTTGTCACGAGACCGTCAAGAGCGCGCGTGGTGCGCGGCGCGCCTTATTCTTCCGGAAATCCTGCGATGCGCATGCCGTCGAGGAAGTCCTCGAGGTCGGGCTTGTTGTAATAGGGTTCGCGCGTCGCCCAGCCGCGGACCGTGATCTCGGGCCGCGACATCAGCACGCGGCGGGCGAGCGCCTTCGCCTCGCTGGTCTTGCCGAGCTTCGCCTGGCAGATCGAGACATAGATGTCGTCGAAGGGCAGCGGCGGCTGCACCTTGGCGAAGCATTCCAGCGCCTCGCCGGGACGGCGCGCGGTCACCAAGGCGAGGCCCATCTCGTGCCACATCCAGGCGTTTCGCGTCGGGCTGAGGCGCATGCCCTGGCGGATCCAGTCCATCGCTTCCTCGGTCTCGCCGAGATACTTCTTCAAGGCGCCCATCTCGGAGAGGAGATGCGCGTCGTTGGGGTTCAGCTCGATCGCGCGGTTGTAGTGCTCCTCCGCCTCGTCATAGCGGTGGTGATAGAGCGAGACATAGCCGGCGACGAACTGGCACCAGCCGTCCATCGGGTCGAGGAGCAGGGCGCGCTTCGCCTCGCGATCCGCGGCATCGAGCGCCGAAGGATCCTGGTTGCGAAACCAGGTCAGCATCCAGGAATAGCCGAGCATCGCCTGCGCCTGGGCATAGCCCGGCTGCAGGAAGATCGCCTGCTGGCAGAGGCTGCGGATCGCCGCGTGCTGCTCGCCGCCATGGGTGTAGAGGAGATCCCAGGCTTTGAGCGTGTAGTCGTAGGCGACGAAGTTCTCGGCGCGCTTGCGCCGGCTGCCTTCCAGCCAATGCGCCTCGATCCGGCCCGGCAGCGCCGAGACGATGTCCCGCGTCAGCTCGTCCTGGGTGCGGAAGAGATCGGCGCGATCGAATTCGCGACGACTGGTCCAGAGCATGAGGCCGGATTCCGCCTCGGAGAGCCTGAGGTTCAAGCGCAGCCGCTCGCCGCTCTGCCAGAGGCTGCCGGTCAGCACATAGCGCACGCCGAGCTGGCGTCCGACTTCGGTCAGATCGGAATGGCCGCTGCTGTAGACGAAGCTGGCGTTGCGCGCGATGACGAAAAGGGCGCGGAACCTGGATAGGTCGATGATGATGCTCTCCGCCAGCCCTTCGGCGAAATACTGCTGCTCGGGATCGCCGGTCCGGTTCTCGAATGGCAGGATGGCGATCGACGGCCGCTGCGGCAAGGTGAGCGCCGGCGGCTCCGCCATTTGCATCGGTCGGCCGGTCGCAAGGCGGAAGACCTCGACCGGCTTCAGGATGTTCTTCAGCCGCCGCTCGCCCATGCTCTCGAAGGCAAGGTCGTCGCGCTCGGCGATGGCGTCGTAGACCCGGCGCGAGATCGCGAGGCCGCCCGGCTCGGCGATGCCTTCGATGCGGGCGGCGATGTTGACCGTGTCGCCGAAGATGCTCTCGCCGTGGCCGACGATCTCGCCGTAATTGACGCCGATCCGGAACTGGATGCGGCGCTCGGGATCGACGTCGGCGTTGCGCTCGGCGAGGCCGCGCTGGATCGCCAGCGCGCAATCGACGGCGGAGGCGGCGGCGGAGAATTCCGCCAGCACGGCATCGCCCGCAATCTGCACCAGGCGCCCATCGGCGGCGCGGATCGCCGGCTCGACGATGGCGCTGAACGCGTTCCGGAGCGCGCCGATCGTGCCGATCTCGTCGGCGCCCATCAGCCGGCTGTAGCCGACGACGTCGGAGTAGAAGATGGCCGCGCTGCGGCGATCGAGTGTGATGGCGGATGTCATCGATCGATCCGGCGTCTCGTCCCCGTCCCACACGACCCGGGCCTATTCGGCTCCGGGTCTCTCTCGCATCCGACACGCCCACATCGGGCGGTCGGCGTTCCTACCTTTTCGGCGCCGCCGCGTAAAGCGCGGCACCCCGTACTCGCGGCTCTCCCGTTCTCACACGGATTTGGGCGCCAGCGCCGCCGACAGCGCCTGCGCCGTGTCGCGGATATGCCGCTCCAGCACGGCCAGCGCGCCCTTCACATCTCCGGCGCGCGACAATTCGATCAGCTCCTGATGGTCGCGGTGCGCGCGATCCCAATCCCGCGTGAGCGTGATCTGCAGCCGGATGTACCGGTCGAGATTATCATGAATCCGTTTCAGAAACTTGAGCGAGATGGGCCGTCCCGCCGGCCGGTAAAGCGCCTCGTGGAGCCGCCAGTTGATCTCGCCCCAGCGGGCGAGGTTGTCCAGGACCCGGGATTCCTCGTTGATCGCGGCGAGTTCGGCGAAATCGCTCGCCTGCATTCGGGGAATCGCGTCCGCCAGCAGCCAGCCTTCGAGGCGCAGCCGGAGCTCGAACAGTTCCTCGACCTCGGCCGCGGAGAGGGTGGCGACCACGGCACCCTTATGGGGCTCGATGGAAACGAAACCTTCGGCCTCGAGCTGCTTCAGGGCCTCGCGCAGGGGAATCCGGCTGACGCCAAGCTCCTGGGCGATCTGCTCCTGGCGGATCGGCTGGCCGGCTTTGAGGTCGCCGGCCAAGATCCGCCGGCGCAGCAGTTCGGCGGCTTCTGCGGCGACGGTGCGGCGTTCGACGGGGCGATTGACCAGCGGGCGATTCATGCGGGCGAAAATACCATGTGGTGATCAGGGGCGCGATTAAAGGTCGCTGTCAGCAGGAAAAGTCATGGGGTGAGACGGTGGTCACGCGGGGTAGGTCACAACCCCAGGCAAACCCCTGGCGCTTGAATTCCGACCCAAATCCGGGCCGAATCGCATCTCTTGACCATCACCCAAGGTAGATTGTATACAATATCCAATGACGCGGTAGCCTTTCGCCTTCAAGAGGGAGCAGCACGATGAGCGGCAAAGCCTGGGCCGGGATCTTCCCGGCGGTCACCACCCAGTTCAGCAAGGACGGCGCCCTCGACCTCGCCGCCACCCAGCGCGAGGTCGATGCCCTGATCAAGGCCGGCGTCCACGGTCTCATCATGCTGGGCACGGTCGGCGAGAACTGCTCCCTGCTCGCCGAGGAGAAGCGCCAGGTGCTGGCTGCCACCAAGGAAGTGGTGAAGGGCCGGGTGCCGATCGTCTCCGGCGTCGCCGAATACACGACCGCGCTCGGTTGCCAATACGCGAAGGATGCCGAGAAGATCGGCATCGACGGCCTGATGGTGCTGCCGGGCATGGTCTACAAGGCCGACGCGCGCGAGGCGGTGACCCATTTCAAGACCGTCGCGCGTTCGACCGGCCTGCCGATCATGATCTACAACAATCCGATCGTGTATGGCGTCGATGTGAAGCCGGAAGGCTTCGTCGAGCTCGCCTCCGAGAAGAACATCGTCGCGATCAAGGAATCCTGTGACGACCCGCGGCGCATCACCGACCTCCGCAACACGGTCGGCGATCGCTTCATCCTCTTCTGCGGCGTCGATGATCTCGTGCTCGAAAGCGTCGCCCTTGGCATCGAGGGCTGGGTCTCGGGCCTGACCGACGTCTTCCCCGAGGAATCGATCGCGCTCTGGAACGCGGCTCTCGCCGGGCGCTTCGACGAGGCGCGGGCGATCTACCGCTGGTTCACCCCGACGCTCCACCTCGATACCCACATGAAGCTCGTCCAGTACATCAAGCTCGGCCAGCAGGTGACCGGCCTCGGCACCGAATGGGTGCGCGCGCCGCGCCTGCCGCTGGAAGGCGAGGAGCGGAAGCGGATTCTCGGATTGTATGAAACCGCCGTCGCCAACCGCCCGAAGCTGAAGAAGGCGGCGGAGTGACGAACCGCGAAAGACAGGATTAAGACTCGGTTCGTCATGGTCGGCGAAGGCCGACCATCCACGAGTTTCCAAGGAACAAGCCCGGTCGAAGATTTCTTCTCCGGGCTTTTCTTTTTAGCGAGTCATCGCACGGACAACAGAGAGCGCGGGTCAAGGCAGGGCGTTGTTTCGGCGAGGCGCGTCGGACCAGAAGGATTCGAACGGCCAGTCCAAACGCTGCGAAGTGAGAATTCTCCCGATAAAGAATGTTTCCGCCCACGCTCGCGCAAGAACGGAAAATGAACTATACTCTTCCTTGCGCAGGCGACTGCTGTCGCCACGCCGCGCAGATCTCGTTCTTCATGCACTGCTTTCAATCACTGCGACGCCGTCTCCGTTCAACGGGAACTCCATGATCGATGCAGGATGTTCTCTGCCGGTGGTGCACTCCGCCGCATGCCAACCCCGACCGGACCCCGACAGAACGAAGAATCGGTTGGACCCTCGCCAATGACATTAAGGTGTTCTTCGTCAGAAGCTTGGTGCGCCCCGACCGCCCTCCGAAATTGCGGCGGCCGTAAGAGCGCGTATCGCGCTCACAGCAGCGTGCCCGCACCGAAGCCGTCACACCTCCTCGTCCTTCAGCGCCGGCATGGTGATCTCCTTCACGCAGGCGGCGGGTGAGAGGTCGAGGACGCAGCGGATCATGGCAACGATGTCGCCGACCGGCATGCGCCGCGCACGGTGTCGCCTCAACGCCGCTTCGGCACCTTCCGCATAAGGGATCTCGCTGGCGATCGAGCCCGGCGAGAGGCAGGTGACGGCGATCCCGTCCTTGCGGAAGTGCTGGCGCAAGGCCTGGCAGGCGCCGCGCAGTCCGAACTTGGCGGCGCTGTACGCCACCGCGGTCATGTCACTGTTGTCGAGACCGTTGGTCGAGCCGATGGCGATGATCTTCGCATGCTCGGCGCGGCGCAAAGCCGGCGCCAGGCCGCGGGCGAAGGCGAGGAAGGCGCGCAGGTCGACGTCGAGGATCTCCGCGATCTCGTCGTCGTGCATCTTCTCGAACTCTTCCTCGTCCCAGATTCCGGCGACATGGATGAGGGCGTCGATCGGCGTCTTGTCGAGCGCGCGCCGCGCATTCTGGACTGCGCTGAGCTCCGAGAGGTCGGCCTCGATCCACTCCCGCCGGATCGGCGACTTGCGGCGCCGCCAGGCCGGCTCCGAGCGCGAGAGGCCGAAGACGCGGTCGCCTTTCTTCGGCAAGCCCTCGACCAAAGCCGCGCCGAGGCCGCGGCTGGCGCCGAGGATGAGATAGTTCGCCACGCGCGTTCCCCTGGCTAGTTCCGGTGCGCCGCGTCGAGCGCTGCGGCGAGATCGGCGTAGAGATCGTCGGTGTTCTCCAGCCCGACCGAGAGTCGCAGCAGGTCCTTCGGCGTCGTCGAGGCGGCGCCTTCGATGCTGGCGCGGTGCTCGATCAGGCTCTCGGTGCCGCCGAGCGAGGTCGCGCGCTTCCAGAGATGGATGTTGGCTGCGGTCTTGACGGCGCCGCTCTCGCCGCCCTTCACCCGGATCGAGAGCATGGCGCCGAAGCCGCCCTGCATCTGCTTCGCGGCCACCGCATGGCCGGAGAACCCAGGAAGGCCCGGATAAAGCACCGCGGCGACCTGCGGGTGTGCCTGCAGCCGCTCGGCCAAGGCCTGCGCCGAGCGCGCCGCCCATTGCACCCGCGGAAACAGCGAGCGCATGCCGCGCAACAGCAGCCAGGATTCGACCGAGCCGAGGATGCCGCCGAGCTGGGTGCGCACGGTCAGGATGCGCGCCCAGAACTCGTTCTCCTGTGCCGTCACCAGCGCACCGGCGCAGAGATCGGAATGGCCGTTCAGGAACTTCGTTGCCGAATGCATGACGATGTCGGCGCCGAGCTTGAGCGGCTGCGAGAAGACCGGCGTCGCCACCGTCGAATCGGTCGCGAGCATCGCGCCCACCTTGTGGGCGATCTCGGCGACGGCGGCGAGGTCCGTGATGGTCCAGACCGGGTTGGCCGGCGTCTCGGTCCAGATCAGCTTGGTCACGCCTGGCCGCACCGCCTTGCGCACCGCGGCGAGATCGCTCATGTCCAGGAATTGGACGTCGAGGCCCCAGGGACGGGCAAAGCCCAGCAGCCATTTCCGGAGGCCGTAATAGACCTGCTCCGGCACTAGCACATGGTCGCCAGGCTTCAGCGCCAGGAAGACCGTGGTCGCCGCCGCCATGCCGGAGGCGAAGAGCAATGCGCCGGCGCCGCCTTCCAGCGTCGTCAGCAGCGCCTGGACCTGGTCGTAGGCCGGGTTGTCGTCACGGATATAGCTGTGGCCGGTGCGATACTGGTTGTCGGGATCGCGCTGGAAGGTGCTCGACATGTGGATCGGCGGGCTGATCGCGCCGGTCTTCGGCTCGATCCAGCCCAGAGCCTGGGCGGCGATGCTCGCCGCTTGCCAATCCGATAGCGCCATGGTGCTCCCTCCTTCACGCGAAAGGCGGAATCATCCCATGGCGGCGCGGACCACAGCAATGGGCCGCGAGGGACGAAGTGTCGAGGGATTTAGGCGCCGATACCGGCGAAGGCGGCGAGGCTGGCGAGGTCGGCAATCGCGACCACGCGGCCGGTCACGGATACACCGCGGTCGCGGAACTGCGCGATGGTGCGGGAGAGATTCTCCGGCGTCATGCCGAGCAGGCTCGCCAGTGTCTTGCGGTCGTCGGCAAGCTCGACTTCGACCGGTCCGCTCTCCGCACGCCCGTTTTCCCGGGCGAGCTGCACCAGGTATGCGGCGAAGCGCTGCGGCGCTGAGCGGAGCCGATAATCCTTGAACTGGCCGAGCAGCGCCTGCCATTCGCCGCCGGCGAGCCGGGTCAGCTCCTGGCAGAAGCCGCGATCCTGGTCGGCGGAGTTGCGGATGGCGCCGAGCGGGATGCTGGCGATGCGCGTTTCCTCGACCGCGCGCGCGGTCAGCGGATAGGCCGCGGCGGCGATGGCGGCGCCCGGCATGATGAGGTCGCCGCGGCCGACCATGGCGATCACCACCGGCTGCTCGCCGGGAATCTGGGTCACCAGGGCGACCCGGCCGGTGACGACGGCGATGATGCTGGTCGGCGTGGTGCCTTCGCGTATCACGGTCTCGTGCTTCGGCACGGTCACGATCGGGGTCTGGCCGAGCAGGTTGTGGATCGTGCCGTCGTTCGCCTGGGCGAACAGCGGGAAGCGCCGGAGGCGGCGCCGATCTTCCGCCGTCGGTGGCGTTTCGATCGGATCCGCGTGGCTCTGGGAGATGGTCGCCGTCTGCATGAAATCGAACCTGCTCAGACTTGCCGAATGTTCGATCAATAATGCAAGTCGGCCCAAGGCGTATTGATTCAGGTCAAACCCGCGGGAAACTGCGGAATATCCGGGTAATCTGCTGGGGTTCGTGCGCGGCTACTCGTCCGGCGCCGCCGGGATCCACCATTCCTCGCCGCGCGCGGTGGTGACGTATTCCGGCCAGCGGCTGTCGACCGGCACCCGGAAATCCTTGGGGAGCTGCGGCGCGATCCAGTTGCTGCCGCCGATGCCGCCGCCGGTCCGTTCCAAGAATTCAGTCCTGGCGGCGGCCAAGGTCTCGGGGCGCGTCAAGAGGTCGACGATGGTCCCGCCGACGGTCTTCGCCGCGGTCTCGATCATGGGGTCGATGCAGGCGGGGATGCCGCCGAGCGCGTTCAGCGCCCAGTCGGGATAATGGAAGCCGCGCGGCGCCTTCAGCATCGGCCGCCCGACATAGAAGCGCGCGGTCGGCGCATGCCAGCAATATTCCGTGTAGTCGTCCGAGGTCGAGTTCACCTGGCTCGGTGGCAGGTTGCGCCGAAGGATCCGCTCCGCTTCTTCGGGCTCGATCAACCGCTCGATCGCCTCGAGATAGGGTTTCTCCATCGGCTCGAGGCCGAGCTCGCGCTGGATCGCCTGGGCGGCGGCGATCGCCTCGCCACCCCAGACCGGCGCGCCGGCGCGCTTCAGGTTCTCATAGACCGTCTTCGCCATCGCATGATTGGCGAGGCCCGGTCGCGAGCGGCTGACCCAGATGCGGCGCCAGCGGCAATGCGCGGCCTTGGCCGCCGCTTCCGCGTTGTTGTCGAGGATGCGCAGCACCTGCTCCGCCATGCCGAGATCGGGCACGCGCCAGATGTACTGGATCTGCGCCACATGGGCCGGCAAGTTGTCCGCCGTCGCCTGGCCCGCGGCCAGGATCGCTTCGGAGATCGACCAGCCGGTGGTGAAGGGCAGCATCGAGGATTGCAGCTGCTTCGTCAGCCCGAACATGGTGAAGAGCGCGTCGTTGGCGCCGGGCGCGCGGGCGGCGATATGCGAGGCCGGGATCGGGCTCGAGGAGTCGGCCGAGCCCCAGTATTCCGGCTCCACGCATTCGAAGCTGTAGATGCAGAGATAGGCGGCGCCGCAATGGGTGTCCCAGCGCACGGTGTTGCAGAGCGGCAGCATGTAGGTCGGGTGGAAGCTGATCGCGGCATCGATCTTGTCGTAATAGCCCTTGGCCGCATGCACCGGCTTCGAGAGCCGGAGCTTCTCCGCGCATTCGCCGAAGAACTTCAGCGTGCCTTTGATGTTGAAGCGCTGCATCGCGGCCTTCGCCGCGAGCGCGCCGCCGAGGGCGGAGATGCCGAGCGCCGAATGCGGATCGGTGTGGCCGGGTGCGTATTTGGAGAGGCCCGGCCGCGGCCCCTTGCGCGCCGCCGCCACCTGGCAATTGCCGGGGACGGCATCGTATTCCGCATAAGCCGCGATGACGGGTCCACCGTCCGTCCCATTGGCGCCGTTCTCGAAGGTCGCCGCGAAGGCGGTCGGCATGCCACCGCTGCCGGACTCGACCTTGAAGCCCTCGCGGCTCAGCCGGTCGACATACCACGCGGCCGACTTGTATTCACGGAGCGCCGGCTCCGCGTAATGCCAGATCACCTGGTTCCAGTCGGAGAGGTTGCGCCGGTTCTCCTCGACCCATTCGAAGGCGACGGTCTTCGCGCCTCTCGCGGTATCGGCGTCGTTACGCTGCTGCATCTTCTTCCCCTGTTGAACGGCGCACGGTTTTCCCCCGCTCCGGATCGTGCCGGAGCTTCGGGGGCGGTCCAGGTGCTGTCAAGCGGGGCGGGCCGCCGGCGCGGAACGCCATCCGGCGGCTGATGCAGTGGTTCGAGGGGGCGGCTGTCGGCCGTGACCTCGGCCCCGC
Source organism: Binatia bacterium (assembly GCA_035541335.1). Taxonomy (GTDB): domain Bacteria; phylum Pseudomonadota; class Alphaproteobacteria; order Dongiales; family Dongiaceae; genus Dongia. The sequence goes on along the minus strand of DATKNM010000418.1, from coordinate 7,416 downwards.
CGCACGCCCTGCGAGCCGCGAAGATTGACAAGGATCAAGGAGCCCGATTGCGTCGCCCTGTACTGAGGACTCTGCGACGCTCTCCGGAGGCTCTCCGTGCTGGATTCCTCGCCCCTCGACGATACCGGCCTGGCCCGCGGACGGGTCATCGCCGTGCGCGGCTCGGTGGTCGACGTTCGGTTCGCCGCGGGCCGGCTACCGGCCATCACCGAGGCCGTCGCAATCGACAGCGACGTCAATCCTGGCCAGCCGTTGCTGGCCGAGGTGCAGCTGCACCTCGATGCCACCACCGTGCGCACGGTCGCACTCGGCGACACCGCCGGCCTCCAGCGGAATGCCGCCGCCCTGGCGACCGGCGGTCCGGTCGCGGTTCCTGTCGGCGATGCGGTGCTCGGCCGGCTGCTCGACGCGCTGGGTCGGCCGATCGACGGCCTCGGCCCGGTCAATGCAGCGGCACGGCGGCCGATCCATTCGCCGTCACCGCCGCTCGGGCGCAAGAGCGCCGCGCTGGAGATCTTCCACACCGGGATCAAAGTGATCGACCTGCTGGCGCCCCTGGTGAAGGGCGGCAAGGCGGCGATGTTTGGCGGCGCCGGCGTCGGCAAGACCGTGCTGATCATGGAGCTGATCCGCACCACGGTGGAGCGCCATTCCGGCATCTCGATCTTCGCCGGCATCGGCGAGCGCTCGCGCGAGGGCCACGAGCTGCTGCTGGAGCTGCGCGGATCCGGCATCCTCAACCGCACCGCGCTGGTGTTCGGCCAGATGAACGAGCCGCCGGGCGTGCGCTGGCGCACTGGTCTCGGTGCCCTGGCGATCGCCGAGTACTTCCGCGACCAGGCGCACGAGAACGTGCTGCTGCTGATCGACAATGTCTATCGCCTGGTACAGGCTGGCGGCGAGGTCTCCGGCCTGCTCGGCCGGTTGCCGTCCCGGGTCGGCTACCAGCCGACGCTGGCCAGCGAGATCGCCGAGTTCGAGGAGCGCATCGCCTCCGTCTCCGGCGCGGCCATCACCTCGATCCAGGCGGTCTACGTCCCAGCCGACGACTTCACCGATCCGGCGGTGTCCGAGATCTTCAGCCATCTCGATTCGTCGATCGTCCTGTCGCGCGACATGGCGAGCGAGGGTATGTATCCCGCGGTCGACCCGTTGGCCTCGACCTCGAGCCTGCTCGATCCCCGGATGGTGGGCGAGTCGCATTACCGGGTCGCCCAGGACGTCCGCAAGACCGTCGCGCATTACCGCGAGCTGCAGGAGATCATCGCTCTGCTCGGCATCGAGGAGCTGAGCCAGGCTGACCGCATCGTGGTCAAGCGCGCCCGGCGCCTGATGCGTTTTCTCACCCAGCCCTTCATGGTCACCACCGCCTTCACCGGCAAGGCGGGCCGCGTCGTCGAGCTCGCCGATACGCTGTCCGGCTGCCGCGCCATCCTCGACGGCGAGACCGACGACTGGGCGGAAGGCTCGCTCTATATGGTGGGCGATCTCGCCGAGGCACGGCAGCGGGAGACGGCGGCGCAGCGGGGTGCAGCATGAAGCTGACGGTCACCACGCCGTTTGCGATCGCGGCCGAGGCCGGGGACGTTGTCAGCCTCCGGGCCGAGGACAAGACCGGCGGCTTCGGCATCCTCCCGGGTCATGCCGACTTCGTGACGGTGCTCACCGTCTCCGTGCTGAGCTGGCGTGATGCGCAAGGCGACACCCACCACATGGCGGTGCGCGGCGGCATGCTGGAGGTGCGCGGCGGCAGCACCGTCAGCGTGGCCACCCGCGAGGCGGTCTGCGACGACGATCTCCAGCGCCTGGAAACCGAAGTGCTGGCGCGCCTGCGGCGCGAGACGGCCGAGGAGCAGACCGCCCATGCCGATTCCCAGCGCCTCTATCTCGAAGCCATCCGCCGCATCTACCGCTTCCTGCGACCCGGCCGCGGTCCCGCTTTGCCGGATGGCGGCGGGGATTTCGAAAGCCTGTCGCAATGACGCCGGCTCCGGAGAGCCCGCAGGCCGAGTCCGCCGGCCCCGAGCCGGAGCGCGAGGCGCCGCTCGACGAGGCGGTGCGCCGGCGGCGCGAGCGCCTCACGCATTGGGAGAAGGAAGGCGAGCGCTCGCTCGGCAGGAATCTCGCCATGGTCGGCGCTCTCGGCTGGATCGTCGTGGCGCCCACCCTGCTTGGCATCTTCGCCGGCCGCTGGCTCGACCGCACCTTCGCCATGGGGGTCTTCTGGACCCTTGGTCTCCTGGTGCTGGGCTTGGCGCTCGGCTGCTGGATGGCCTGGAAGCGGATCCACAGGGAGTGACCCGCACGGAATGACCCACAGGGAATGACCCACAGGGAATGAGGCGCTGCGGAGTGACACGGGAATGGGACCGATGGGATTGAGCCAGCACGCGTTGCCGACGATCGCCGCCGCCCTGGCCGCGGCGGCGGCGGGCCTGCTCTTCGGCGGGGTGTATTTCCGGGCGCTGCGCATCGGTGTCGCGGCGATGGCGGCGCAAGGCGGCTGGCGCCGGCTCCTGTTGCTGACCCTCGCGCGCCTCGGGATCGCCGTCCTGTTGTTCGCGATGGCGGCTCGGCTCGGCGCGCTGCCGCTGCTGTCCGCCTTCGCCGGCTTCCTGCTGGCGCGCCGGCGCGCGCTGCGCGGCGGAAGGGAGGCCGTCTGATGGAGACGTCGCCGCTCGCCAACGTCGTGCTCTTCCATTTCGGACCGGTCGGGATCACCCGGCCGGTGGTCACCACCTGGGCCATCATCCTGGTCCTCGCGGTCGTGAGCCGCCTGGCGACGCGCGGCCTGGAGAAACGCGTGGACGACCGCCATTCCCTGGCGGAGGTCGCGGTGCTGGCGCTGCTCGACCATTTCTCCGCCATCATCGGCCGGGACGCGCGGCCGCTGTTGCCGCTGCTCGCGACCCTGTTCATCTTCCTGGTGACGGCGAACCTCTGCGGCGTGCTCCCGGGGGTCGAAGCGCCGACCGCCAAGCTCGAGACGCCGGCGGCGCTGGCGCTCATCGTGTTCGTCGCGGTGCACTATTTCGGCATTCGTGCCAAGGGCTTCCTCGGCTATCTCGCGAGCTTCGCCCAGCCGAAGCTGATCATGCTGCCGTTGAACCTGCTGTCGGAGATCACCCGCACCTTCTCGCTGATGGTGCGCCTGTTCGGCAACGTGATGAGCGGCGAGTTCATCATCGGCCTGGTGCTGGCGCTGGCCGGGCTGTTCGTGCCGATCCCCTTCATGGCCCTGGAGATCCTGCTCGGGCTGGTCCAGGCCTACATCTTCACCGTTCTCGCCACCGTCTTCATCGGCGCGGCGATCGACAACGCCGCGCGCAGCTAGGGAGGTCCCATGGACATCAAGATGGTCAGCATTCTCGCCGCCGCCTTCGCGGTCTCCTTCGGCGCGCTCGGCCCGGCATTGGCGGAAGGGCGCTCGGTCGCCGCCGGTCTTGACGCGATCGCCCGGCAACCCGAGGCGGCAGGGACCATCTCGCGCACGCTGTTTGTCGGCCTCGCCATGATCGAGACCACGGCGATCTACTGTCTGGTGATCGCCCTGCTGCTGCTGTTCGCGAACCCCTACGCCGGCTGACCATGCGGTTCGACTGGTGGACGCTGGCGCTGCAGGTCGTGAATTTCGCGATCCTGGCCTGGCTGCTGCATCGCTTCCTCTACCGGCCGGTCCTGCGCATGGTCGATGCGCGCCGGACCGAGATCGACAAGCGCCGGCAGGATGCGGACGCGCTCGCTGCCAAGGCCGAGGCCGAGCTGGCGACGATCGCGGCGACGCGCGACGGCATCGCGGCGGAGCGCTCAGCGGCCCTGCAGGCCGCCGCCGCCGAGGCGGAAACCGCGGCGGCGGCCCGTCGCGCCAAGGCCGAGCAGGATGCCGCGGCGCTGCTCGATGCCGGGCGGAAGACGCTTGCCGCAGAGCGCACGGCGGCGACGGCCGAGGCCCGCGAGCTGGCGGTCGACCTCGGCATCGAGATCGCGCAACGGCTGGTGCAGGAGATCCCGGCCGAACTGCGCGCGGAAGCCTGGCTCGATCGCGTCGAGCGCCATCTCGCCGGCCTGGCGCCGGAGCAGCGCGCCGCTGCGCTCGGCGATCTCGCCGGAGCCGAGATCGGCGTGGTGACGGCCGTGCCGCTGCCTGCGCCAAGCGAGGCGGAATGGCGCCGCCGCCTGGAGCCCACTCTCGGCGACCGCGTCGTCCTGCGCTTCAGCGCCGATCCGCTGCTGCTGGCCGGGGTGGAGCTGCACTTTCCCGCCGCGGTGCTGCATTTCTCATGGCGCGACGAACTGGCCGCGCTGCGAGGGGAGATCGCCGGTCATGGCGACGCTCGCTGAAGATCTCCGCGGCTGGTTGGCGCGCAGCCGGGCGGCAGTTCGCGCGCTGCCGGTCGCGCCGCGGCTCGACCCCGTGGGCCGGGTGGTCCAGGTCGGCGACGGCATCGCTACCGTGCGCGGCCTGCCGCAGACGCGGCTCGACGAGCTGCTGTTGTTCGCCGGCGGCGTCCGCGGTCTGGCGGTCGATCTCGGCGAGGACACGATCGGCTGCATGCTGCTCGGCGAATCGGCGGGGATCGCGGCTGGCAGCTTGGTCACAGGAACTGGCGCCGTGGCGCGGGTGCCGGTCGGCGAGGCGCTGCTGGGCCGCGTGGTCGATCCGCTGGGCGTACCGCTCGACGGCGGGCCGCCGACCGGTGGTCTGGCACTGGAACCGATCGAACGGCCGGCGCCGCCGATCGTCGGGCGGGATCTCGTGACCCGGCCGCTCGCCACCGGCCTCATGGTGGTCGATGCCATGATCCCGCTCGGGCGCGGACAGCGGCAGCTGATTATCGGCGATCGTGGCGTCGGCAAGACCGCGGTCGCGCTCGACACCATGATCAATCAGCGCGCCGGCGATGTGGTCTGCATCTATGCCGCGGTCGGCCAGAAGGCTACTTCTGTCGCCCAGGTGATCGACGCGGTCCGGCGCTACGGCGCGCCGGAGCGGGCAATCTTCGTGATTGGTGCCGCCGATGCGGCGCCGGGGGTGCAATGGCTGGCGCCCTATTCCGCCTGCACCATGGGCGAGTACTTCATGGCCAAGGGCCGGGACGTGCTGCTGGTGATCGACGACCTGACGAAGCATGCCGCGGTCTATCGCCAGATCTCGCTGCTGCTGCGCCGGCCGCCGGGGCGCGAGGCCTATCCTGGCGACATCTTCTACATCCACTCGCGGCTGCTGGAGCGCGCCGCGAAGCTCGGGCCGGAGCAGGGCGGCGGCTCGCTCTCGGCCCTGCCGATCGCCGAGACCCAGGCGGGCAACATCAGCGCCTACATCCCAACCAACCTGATCTCGATCACCGATGGGCAGATCTACCTCGACCGGCAGTTGTTCTACGAGGACCAGAAGCCGGCGATCGACGTGGGCAAGAGCGTGTCGCGGGTCGGCGGCAAGACCCAGGCGGCGGCGATGAAGGACCTCGCGGAGAAGTTACGCCTGGAATACGCGCAGTTCCTGGAGCTTGAGGTCTTCACCCGCTTCGGCACCATGGTGGACGAGCGCACGCGCAAGATCATCGAGCACGGACGACGGATCCGCGCCATCCTCGGCCAGCGCCAGTTCGCGCCGGAGCGCCTGGGTGAGCAGCTGGCGCTGCTCCTCGCGGTCGGCGAGGGCGTGCTGGACGCGCTCCCGCTGGGGCGCATCGATGCCTACCGCCGGGCGCTGCCGGCTTGGCTCGGCGAGCACTGCCCGGCTGCGCTCGCGCTCGACGATGAGGCGAAGGCGCTCGCAGGCCCGCTCCGCGGGCGCCTGAAGGAGGCCCTGGCCGATCTCGCGGCGCGGATCGCGGCCGAGCCGGAACCGCCGCCGCGGAACCCGCGATGACGCGGCTCGCCGAGATCCAGGCCCGGATCGGTGCGATGGACGACCTCCGCGATGTGGTCGGTGCGATGCGCTCGCTGGCCGGCATCCGCATGCTGGAGGCCCAGCGCGCGCTTTCGGGCGTCCGCTGCCATGCCGATGCGATCGCCGGCGCGATCGCCGACACGCTGCCCCTGTTGCCCGAGCCGGAGCGACGGCGCACCGACGCGGAGGCGCGGCGCATCCTGGTTCTCTGCATGGCGGAGCACGGATTCGTCGGCGGCTTCAACGAGAGGCTGATCGAAGAGATCGAGCGCGACGCTCGCGCCGACGACATGCTGTTCGTGCTGGGCAGCCGGGGCGCCGCGTCGCTGTTGGAGCGCGGCCGCCGCCTCGCTTGGACGCATCCGATGGCGACCCGCGGCCGCGCGGCTGCGGCTGCGGTCCAGCCGCTATCCGCGGAGCTCTATCGCCGGATCGGCCGGGGCCATGCCGGCCGCGTCGAGGCGCTCTATTTTCGCTCGGCGCCGAGCGGCGGCGCGACGCTCCGGCGGCGGCTGATCCTGCCGTTCGACGCGGCGGCGCTGGAGCGTCGCCCGTCGGGCCAGGCGCCGCTCCACAACCTGCCGCCGGCCGCGCTCCACGAGCGGCTGGTGGCCGAGTACATCTTCGCGCTGCTGATCGAGGCGGCGGTCGAATCGATCGCCAGCGAGAATGCGGCGCGATTTAACGCGATGGAATCGGCCCACGGCAACGTCTCGCGCAAACTCGATGGGCTGCGCCAGGAGGCGCGGCAGGCGCGGCAATCGGAGATCACGACCGAGATCCTGGAGCTCGCCACCGCCGAGACCGCCCTCGGGGCCCGGCGCTGAGCCGGGCCGGCGAGCCGCGCTCCCGCTTATGCCGCGGGTAGTTCCGGGCTTGCGGCCGCGGGCGTCTCGTGCTCCAGCGCCGGCAGATGCTCGAACACGTCCTGATGGATTCGCGCGGCGCGGCAGGCGGCTTCGACGTCGCCGCTCCTGATGGTGTCGATCAGCTCGCGATGGCTGTCGGCGAGCGCCAGGAGATTCTCGCCGGCGGCAAGCAGGGTCACCGAGGTGCGGGTCTCGATGCAGAGCGACTTCCAGACGGTGTAGAGCAGCTCGTTGCGCGCGGCCTTCACGATCACCTCGTGGAAGGCGACGCTGTGCGCCGCGATCGCGTCGAGATCCTTCGCCAGCGCCGCCGCGTGCATCGCTTCGAGCTCCGCCTCGAGCTTGGCGAGGTCGGTTGCCGCCATCGGGATCGCCTGGCGGGTCGCCGCCTCTTCGAGCGCGCCGCGCACGGCATAGAACTCGCGCAGGCCCTGGCGCCAGAAGTCGCGCACGAAGGCGCCGCGATGCGGGGTCGAGCTCAGGAAGCCGATCGCCTCCAATTCCCGCAGCGCCTCCCTGACCGGCGCCTGGCTGGTGCCGAACTCGGCGGCGATCTTCATCTCGACGAGGCGATCGCCGGAGCGGAGCCTGCCGCCGATGATGCGCTCGATGATGGCTTCCTTGATCTGGTGACGAAGCGGCAGGCGCTTCACG
>DATKNM010000417.1:0-4066 GCA_035541335.1 Binatia bacterium | reverse complement strand
TCTATCTCGATCCGGCGCTGGCCAAGGACAAGCTGCTGAACCGGATGTCGGACGTGACCCTGTCCTACACCTTCTTCAAGGCGACCGACCAGGCCCCGGCTGCCAAGGTCGAGTCGACCACGATCGGCGCAGCCGAAGGGTCGACCGCCAAGACCGTGAACTGAGCCATTGACGTTGCAGCCAGCGGGGGCTGGCGCGAAGGGAGAGAGTTGAGAGCATGAGCGAAGCCGCAGCCCACAAACCGAACCATCCCTATCACCTGGTCGATCCCAGCCCCTGGCCGGTCGTCGGCGCCATCGCCGCCGGCCTCTTCACCGTCGGCATGGTGCTCTACATGCACGACCTGCCGGTTTTCGGGCACAAGTTCGGCCTCGGCAGCATCCTTCCCGGCGTGATCCTGATCCTGCTGACCATGGTGCTCTGGTGGCGCGACGTCATCAAGGAAGCGGAATTTCAGGGCCATCACTCCCTCGTCGTGCAGATCGGCCTCCGCTACGGCATGGCCCTCTTCATCGCCTCCGAGGTGATGTTCTTCGCGGCCTTCTTCTGGGCCTTCTTCGATTCGGCGCTGTTCCCGAAGGCGGCGACCGGCGGGGTCTGGCCGCCGCACGGCATCACGCCGTTGGATCCGCTGGCGATCCCGCTGCTGAACACCCTCATCCTGTTGACCTCGGGCTGCACCGTCACCTGGGCGCACCACGCGCTGAAGAAGGGCGACCGTAACGGCCTGATCCAGGGCCTGGCTCTGACCGTCGTCCTGGGCATCATGTTCACCTCGTTCCAGGCATGGGAATACGCCCATGCGCCGTTCGGCTTCAAGGACGGCATCTACACCTCGACCTTCTTCATGGCGACCGGGTTCCACGGCTTCCATGTCATCATCGGCACCACCTTCCTGATCGTGTGCCTGTTCCGCGCCATCAAGGGCCACTTCAAGCCCGACCATCACTTCGGCTTCGAGGCGGCGGCCTGGTACTGGCATTTTGTGGACGTGGTGTGGCTGTTCCTGTTCACCTTCGTCTACATCTGGGGCAGCGGCCCGGGCCCCTACGCGGGCTGAGCGTTCACGGCGACCGATAGGCCAGGACGATGGCTGGCTATCGGTCGCCGATCGCTTCCGGCCTCGCCTGCCGCTGTCCGCGCTGCGGCCAGGGCAAGCTGCTGACCGGTCTCTTGAAGCCGGCGTCGTCCTGCTCCAATTGCGGCCTAGATTTTCATCCGGATGAGACCGGCGACGGGCCGATCGCCTTCATCATCCTGATCTGGGGCGCCATCGTGATCGGCGCCGTGTTCTCGGTTGAATTCGGCCTGAACCCGCCCTACTGGGTGCATCTCGTGCTTTGGCCGCCCATCATCCTCGGCGGCGCCGTCCTGCTGATGCGGCCGGCCAAGGGCGTGCTGATCGCGCTTCATCTTCACCATCGCGCCGGCGAGGGGCGACCCTAGCGCGGCGCCTCTCGAGGCTTGTCCACAGATGCGTCTTCCGTTCCGCCCCACATTCTGGCCGACCGTCTTCACCATTCCGGTCTTCCTCGCCATGGTCGGGCTCTCGGTCTGGCAGGTGCAGCGCCTGCATTGGAAGGAGGGCCTGATCGCCGAGCGCGTGGCCCGCACCACCGCGGCGCCCATCGAACTGCCGCCTGCCGGCGCCGATCTCGCGCCGCTGGAATTCCACCGCGTGATGCTGAAGGGCGCGTTCGACCACGGCCATGAGTTCTACCTGGCGGCTCGCTCGCAGAACGGCAATGTCGGTTACTGGATCGTGACGCCGTTCAAGGACGAGGGCGGCGAGACCGTCCTCATCAACCGCGGCTGGGTGCCGGAGGACAAGAAGCTGCCGGCGGCGCGCACCGAAGGGCAGGTCGCGGGCGAGACCACCCTCGACGGCGTCATCCGCCTGCCGCAGGTGAAGGGCTATTTCCAGCCCGGCAACGAGCCGGCGAAGAACGTCTGGTTCTACCTCGCGCCGGCGGAGATGGTGGCGGCCTCAGGGATCCAGGCGCGCACCGATCTCTATCTCGATGCCGGGACCGAGCCCAATCCCGGCGGCTTCCCGATCGGCGGCCAGACCCGCATCAACCTGCCGAACGATCACCTGCAATACTCCATCACCTGGGGGCTGCTGGCGCTGGCGCTGGCGGTCGTCTATGTAACCTACCACCTGAAACTGGAACGGGAGCGGGGTGCACGGTGACCCAAGCCTACGCAGATCTCGAGCATCGCTTCCGCCGCTGGTCCGCCCTGCGCGACGCCGCCGGCATGCTGCACTGGGACATGTCGGCGATGATGCCGGAAGGCGGGCACGCCGCCCGCGCCGAGCAGCTCGCCGCCCTCGGCGTCGTCAGCCACCAGCTCCTGACCGAGCCCCGGACCGGTGAGTTGCTGGCGGCGGCGGGCGAGGAGAGTCGCGGCCTCGACTCCTGGCAGCGCGCCAATCTCGCCGAGATGCGCCGGGTCCATGTCCATGCGACCGCGCTCAACGCCGATCTCGTGGAGGCGATGAGCAAGGCCGCCACGGCCTGCGAGGCGGTCTGGCGCCAGGCGCGTCCGGCCGCCGATTTCGCCGCGGTGAAGCCGCATCTCGAGCTGATCATCAAGCTGGTGCGCGAAGCGGCCGAGGCGAAGGCGGAGAAACTCGGCCTCTCGCCCTATGAAGCGTTGATGGACGAATACGAGCCGGGCAGCCGCACCGCCGCGATCGACGCGGTCTTCGCCGACTACGCGGCCTTCCTGCCGGACTTCCTCGCCGCCGTGCTCGAGCGCCAGGCCAAGGGGCCGGCGCCGGTCGAGCCCAAGGGGCCGTTCCCGGTCACGCTCCAGAAGCAGCTCGGCGAGCGGGTGATGAAGACCATCGGCTTCGACTTCGCCCATGGCCGGCTCGACACCAGCCTGCATCCCTTCTGCGGCGGCGTGCCGGACGACGTCCGGATCACCACGCGTTACGCCGAGGACCAGGTGACCTCGGCGCTGATGGGCATCATCCACGAGACCGGCCACGCCATGTACGAGCGCGGCCTGCCGGGCCGCTGGCGCCTGCAGCCGGTGGGGCAGGCGCGTGGCATGGCCCTGCATGAGAGCCAGTCGCTGCTGGTCGAGATGCAGGCGGCACGCAGCCGCGACTTCTGCGCCTTCCTCTCGCCGATGCTGGACGACGCCTTCCCCGGCAACGCCGCCGCCTTCGCGCCGGACAACCTCGCGCGGCTCTACAGCCGGGTCGAGCCCGGCTTCATCCGCGTCGATGCCGACGAGGTGACCTATCCCGCCCATGTGATCCTGCGCTACGGCCTGGAGCAGGCGCTGGTGGCGGGCGATCTCGCGGTCGCCGATCTTCCCGGCGCCTGGAACGACGGGATGAAGAAACTGCTCGGCATCGTGCCGCCCAGCGACCGCGAGGGCTGCCTTCAGGACATCCACTGGTTCGACGGCGCGGTCGGCTATTTCCCGTGCTACAGCCTCGGCGCCATGACGGCGGCCCAGCTCTATGACGCCGCCTGCCGCGCCGATCCCGGCATTCCCGGCGCGATCGCCCGCGGCGACTTCGCGCCGCTGATGGCCTGGCTGCGGCCCAACGTGCACGAGCGTGGCTCCAGCATGACCACGGCGGAGATCGTCACCGCCGCCACCGGCCGTCCGCTCGACGTCGCCGTGTTCAAGGCGCATTTGAAACGGCGCTACCTGCCCGACTGACCGCGGCCGCCAAGCCGCTTGCCGCGGCGCGGCGCCCTACGGCACCATGGCATGGGGCAGTGGGGTCCGTCGCGCGATGATGCCGAAGCTCGCCATCGATTTCCGTTCCGAGGAGAACCGGGTCCGGCTCTATTACGCCGTCGCGGTCTCTCTGTTCGGCGCGCTGGCGAGCCGGCTGGTCGCCTCCAGCCTGCTGCCCTGGAACGACGGCGGGGCCGGCCTCTTCTGGTGCGGCGCGGTCGCGCTGGCGCCGCTGGTGCTCTACGGCTGGAGGGCGCTGCCCGCCGCGGTGCTGGTTGCCGTCGCGGTCGAGGCGATCTCGCGCGGCGATCCGAGCTTTGCCCTGATCGCCGCGCTGGGTGATGTTGTCGAGGCAGCG
>DATKNM010000416.1:0-6817 GCA_035541335.1 Binatia bacterium | reverse complement strand
CGTCTATCGCGGCCAGGGGACGCCGGAGCGCATCTTCGTCGGCGGCGGCTTCGCCGAGGTGACGGCGACCGGCTGCACCGTGCTCGCGGAGCAGGCGACGCCGGTCGCGGAGATCGATCGCGCCGGCGCCGAGCAGGCGGTGACCGACGCCCGCGAGGACGTGGCGGACGCCAAGGACGAGGTTGCCTTGGCGGTGGCCCAGGCGGCGCTGAAGCTTGCCGAGGCGCGGCTCGCCGCAGCCACGGAACCCAGCACCTATTAACGAATTAGTCCGGGAACCGGTCCACACAGGACTGGACCGTCAGGCCGGAGACGCCTGGTAACGGAGGCGTTTCCCATGAGGGCATTTGCCATTCCGGGCCGCTTGTCACCCTTGGGCCGGGCGGTTTAGTCTTCGCCCGTCCGTCGCCCACCGGCGGCGAATCGCATCACCGGGAAGCGGGGCACCGCTTCCCCCGTGGGGCTTTCCCCGGTGGGTTTCCTTGGGGAACTCCGGCAACCGGCTCCACGTACCGATCCACGGAACGACAGCCATGCGGCATTGGACGCTCGACAGCATTCATTGGGATCGCTTCGATCCCGCCAAGGTCAATCCCGATATGATGCGGGCCGTGAAGGCCGCGGCCATGGTCGAGGGCAACGGCGCCGACTACGGCACCTATCTCTGCAAGGTGTTCCACGACGACCCCGAATTCCAGCAGGTGGCACAGGACTGGGCGGTGGAGGAGGTCCAGCACGGCCGCGCGCTCGGCCGCTGGGCCGAGCTCGCCGACCCCACCTTCAGCTACGACGACAGCTTCCGGCGCTTCACCGAGGGCTACAAGATCCCGCTCGATGTCGAGGCCTCGATCCGCGGCTCCCGCGCCGGCGAGCTGGTCGCGCGCTGCATCGTCGAGACCGGGACCTCGACCTACTACAGCGCGCTGATGGACGCGGCGGAGGAGCCGGTCCTGAAAGAAATCTGTCGGAACATCGCCGCCGACGAGTTCCGGCACTACAAGCTCTTCTATACCCACATGAAGCGGTATCTCGACCGCGAGCGGCTCGGCCTTTGGGGGCGGCTCAAGGTGGTGTTCCGGCGCATGGTGGAAAGCGAGGACGACGAGCTCGCCTACGCCTATTACGCCGCCAACCACCCCGGCGAGACCTACGAGCGCAAGCGCTTCACCCGCGCCTATGCCAGGTGCGTCTATCCGCTCTATCGCAAGGGCCATGTCGAGCGCGGGATCGCCATGACGCTGAAGGCCGCCGGCCTCAATCCGACCGGTCGGCTGAACCGCTTCCTCTCCGGCCTCGCCTACCGCTTCCTCAGATCCCGCACCGCGCGCCTCGACGCCGCGTCGTAAGGCACACCCTATCCACACAGGCTCGACGGGGCGCCGAGCGCACGGCCGCGCGGCTACTTCGACCTGTTGCGGAATCGCTGGGCGAAGCTGCGCTCGAAGAAGTCGTAGATCACAGGACTCATTTCCTCGAAGCGCAGGGCGATGTGCGCGCCCTGGGGATCGACGCGCACCACCCGGGCGGCGATCTTCATCGTGTAGTCGCCGGACGTGTCCTTGATCTTGATATCGACATCGACGACCTCGTCGGCCTTGTGGTGGCCGTGATAGCCGGAGACCAGCAGGCCCCCTAAGGACCAGTTCACCGTGTCACAGATCATTCCGTCCAGCCGGATGGTGAAGACCGGCAGGGGCAGCCGCTTGTCGCGCCGGTGATCCCGGTTGCCGACCTTGCGGTAGCTCATGGTGAAGGACGACATGGACGGACCTTTCCCCCGCGAAACGAGCGGCTATCCTATCCGAGTCGCCCGAAGCTGTCAGAAACTATCGGCTAGGACCCCGCCCTTGGTATCGAGGACGGCGCTGGTCGGCCAGATCGCCACCCAGCGGTCCCGGGCCACCCCGCGGTAATAGGGCAGGGCCGGGAGGTCGATGGCGCTGCCGTCGAACCGGGTCACCACGGCCCCCCGGGGGTGGGCGGCCGACCAGGCCATGGCATCCGCGGCGCTGGTCAGCACGGTCGGCGCCTTCAAGAGGCGGCCGTAGAAGTCGAATTCGCCCCGATAGGGTCCATAGACCGCGATCTCCTGCCCGGCATCCTGCAGCTCGCGCATCTTCGCCCCGGTCGGGGTCAGGTCGAAGAAGGCGCGGATGCTGTTGGCGAACTCGATGTTGGCGCAGGTGATCAGCAGGACGGGGAGGCAGGCGACCTGCAGGGTGCGCGACAGCTGCTGCGACGGGGAGAGCTGCGCCAGCACGTAGCCGCCGACGAACAGCACGATCCCCGAGGTGAGGCCGCTGCCGCCGAGCCAGATCGGCAGCGCGACGCCGAAGAACTGCCGCCACAGCGCGTCGAGATGCGCGGTCGGGATCATGTTCATCAGGAAGAAGAAGAGGCCGAGGGTCAGCGCCATGAAGCCCGGCACCACGGCGTGGAAGTCCTTGGCCTTGATCGCCTGGTTGGCGAGCAGCCGCGCGCCCATCAGCGCCAGCGGCGAGCCGATCGCCAGCATGCCCTGGAGCTGCACGCCGGAGGCGAGGCCGGCGACGATCGCCGCCGCCAGATAGACGAAGCAGAGCCGGAAGCCGAAGCCGTAGCCGTCGCGGGTCTGGCGCGCCAGCGCCCGCCACAGCGTCTTCCAGAAGATCCAGGGATAGAGCATCAGCGGCGTCGCGATCAGCGTCCAGGGCGAATGCCGGGTCGCCTCGCTGGCGGCATTGTGCCAGCCGCTGCCGAAGGTGAAGAGATCGACCGCCAGCAGATTGCCGGAATGCCCGGCGGCGCGGGCGAACCAGCACCAGGCGAGAGCACCGGCGGCCGCGGTGATGACGAGCACGGTCACCCGCCACCAGAGCCGGCGCCAGCCGCGCGGCCGGGCCTCGGGGTCGGTCGGCGCCTCGCGCACGTTCGGCGCCAGCAACGCGACCACCGGCAGCAGCAGGAGTGCCGTCCAGCCGATCAGGAAGAGATCGGCGGCAAGCGCGACGCCGAACAGGCCCCAGAGCAGCACCCGTTTCGCGAATGAGGCGACGCCGAGCCGGAGCATCGCAATCGCCTGGAACCCCGCCAGCACCACCGGCAAGGCCAGGGTCTCCGGCTGGATCATGCTGGTCGTGATGATGAAGCCGCCGAGCCCGATCAGCAGCACCCGTGCGAACAGCGGCGTGGTCGCACGGTGCGGCCAGAGCGTCTGCGCCGTCACGCCGATCAGGGCCAGGGTGGCGAGGCCGGCCAAGGCCCCCAGCAGCCGCGGCCAGATCTCGACCACGCCGAAGACCTTCCAGCCGGCGAGGACCAGCCAGTATTGCAGGGGCGGAATCGCCGCCGCGATCTCACCGTTCAGCAGCGGCACGATGGAGCCGGCCCGGCTCATATGCCAGGAGGAGGAAAGAATCTCGAGCTCGATCGGCGCCGTGGGCGGCCGGGCCAGGAAGGCGCCGATGATCACGATCGCCCAGAAGCCGTAAGGTGCGACCCGCGCGGTCGCCAGCAGGAAGCGCGGGATGCTGGCCTCCTCGCCATTTCCTCGGTCGAGCACCGTCACCTCGTCCTCCGGCACGGCGTCCGAGGCGCCGGGCGCGACGACGCCCGTGGTCTCATCTGCGGTATTGCCCGTGGGATAACCCGTGGGATAACCCGTGGCGCTCATCGCTGCGGCTCTCGAGACGGCATGGGGCATGTCCTAGCATGTTTCCGGGGCCGCGATCCACGCGAGGCGGGTCTATGCCGGGCGCGGCGGCGTCGCTACAATCCGCCGCCTTCCCGCCCCAAACCCGACGAGGACTCTTTGCTCGACCATCTCATTCAACGCGCCGGCAAAGCCATCCCGGTGACGCCGCTCAGCGAAAAGCGCCTGCCCGCCTGGGCGAAGGAGCAGTCGGCCCAGGTGCAGAACTGGCTGCGCAGCGCCGAGTTCAAGGCGAAGCCGGGGAGCTTCTGCCTGCTGCCCGATGGGCGCGGCCAGCCGGCCCGGGTGTTGGTCGGGATAGAGGAGGGGATCGATCGCTGGTCGCTCGGCGTGCTGCCGGGAGCGCTGCCGCAGGGCACCTACCGGCTCGACGACGATCTTGCCGATCTATCTGGGGTCGAGGCGACCGCCCACGCCTTCGCCTGGGCCATGGGTTGCTATCGCTTCGCGCGCTACAAGAGCGAGACCCGGGAATTCGCGCGCCTGGTCTGGCCGAAGGCGGCAGACCGCGCGGCCGTGGAGCGGCTGGCGAAGTCGATGGCGCTTGCCCGCGATCTCATCAACACGCCGGCCGAGGACCTGGGTCCGCCGGAGCTCGCCGAGGCCGCGAAGAAGGTCGCGCAGGAGTTCAAGGCCAAGTTCTCCGTCATCGTCGGCGACGATCTGCTGAAGCAGAATTATCCCACCATCCATGCGGTCGGCCGCGCCGCAGCGAAGCCGCCGCGCCTCGTCGATCTCCGCTGGGGCACGGCGGGACCGAAGCTGACGCTGGTCGGCAAGGGTGTCTGCTTCGATTCCGGCGGCCTCGATCTGAAGACCTCCGGCTTCATGTTGATGATGAAGAAGGACATGGGCGGGGCCGCCCTGATGCTGGCGCTCGCCCGCGCGATCATGGATGCGAAGCTGCCGCTGCAGCTCCGCCTGCTGATCCCGGCGGTGGAGAACAGCGTCTCCGCGAACGCGTTCCGGCCGTGGGACGTGATCAAGACCCGGAAGGGCATCACCGTCGAGGTCGGCAACACCGATGCCGAAGGGCGCCTCGTCCTCTGCGACGCGCTCGCCGAGGCGGAGAACGACCAGCCCGATCTCATCATCGACGCCGCCACCCTGACCGGCGCCGCCCGCGTGGCGCTCGGGCCCGAGCTGCCGGCGCTCTTCTCCAACAATGACGAGACCGCGGAGGCGCTGCTGCGCCACGGCAAGGTCGAGGGCGATCCGCTCTGGCAGCTGCCGCTGTGGAAGCCCTATCGCCGCATGCTCGACAGCAAGGTCGCCGACATCAACAACGTCTCCGACGGTCCGTTTGCCGGCGCGGTGACGGCGGCGCTCTATCTCGCCGAGTTCGTCGCGCCGACCACCAAGTGGATGCACATCGACACCTATGCCTGGATCGCCCGCGCCCAGCCCGGGCGTCCGGAAGGCGGCGAGGCCCTCGGCTTCCGCGCGCTCTTTGCCTTCGTCAGCGACTGGGTGAAGACCGCCAACCACGAGCCGAAGATCCTGACCAAGAAGCCCGCCCCGCGGGTCGCCCCGCGACGCGCCTCACCGGCCCTCGCCAGGCTGCGCAGACGTTAGGAGCTACGCCGCGTCCGTCCTGACAAGCGCCCGCGGCGTGCCGTGGCGGGCGGGCTGATCGCGACCTGCTCCAGCAGGCGGTGCAGCTTCACGATCGGCTGGGCGTCGTCCTTGCCCGCCATCTTCTCCGTGTAGCGCGGCAGCAGGGCCGCGGCCGCCGCGGCCGGCGGCTGCTCGGCGCCGAGGCTGAGCAGCCAGGAGAGCAGCAGGTCCTCGGCCGGGCCGGGGAAGTCGTCGTCCATCTCGAAGGCCTGCTCCAGGATCGACTTCGGATCGAGCGGATTGGGTGCGGCGGATCGGCTCATGCCGGGCAGTGAAGCAGCGGGGCGCCCCGTGCGTCCAATGATTTTTGCGGCGCGCGCGCAATGCGTCAGTAGCCGCGCGCGCGATCGACCGCACGCTCCAGCGGCTGCCCGGCGGCGTGGCGGGCGATCTGCCGCGCGATGGTGACAGCGGCCGTCTCCGGATCGATATCGGCGGCGTTGTGCGGGGTCATGAAGATGCGGGGATGGCGCCAGAACGGATGCCCCTCCGGCAGCGGCTCGGTCCCGGTCACGTCCAGGCTGGCCGCTGCCAGCCGCCCGTCGGCCAGCGCCTCCAGGAGATCGGCCTCGTTCAGATGGCCGCCGCGGGCCACGTTGACCAAAGCCGCGCCGCGGGCGAGGCGGCGGAAGAGATCGGCGTTGAGAATACCGGCGGTCTCCGGCGTCAGCGGCAGCAGGCAGACCACGATCTCGAGGCCGTCGAGGAACGCGTCGAGCCCACTGGTCCCTGCGAAGCAGGCGACGCCATCGATCGTCTTCGCGCTGCGGCTCCAGCCGCGGACGTCGAAGCTGAAATCGCGCAGCGCCCTCGCCGCGGCGCTGCCGAGTGTGCCGAGGCCGAGCACGCCGACCTTGCGCTGCCAAGGCGGCGGATAGAGCTGGTCCAACCAGCGTGCCTCGCGCTGCGCCTCGGCGAGCTCCCAGAAGCGTCGGTGATGGCCGATCACCTGCCAGAGCACGTGTTGCACCATGGTCTCGGTCATGCCGGGCTCGGCCATCTTGACGATCGCCGCGTGCGGCGGGACGGCGGGATCGCCCAGCAGCCGCTCGACGCCGGCGCCGAGGGAGAATATCACCTGCAGATCGGGCAGCCTGGCGTAGGTCTCCGCCGGCGGATGCCAGACCAGGCAAAAGCGAATGCCGGCCCCACCTTCCTCGGTCAGCGTCAGTCCAACCTTGCGGAACGCCCGCTCCCAGGCGGCGACGTCGGCCTCCGCGACGGCGAACAGGATGCGCTCCCCCGTCATTGCCGCACCACGCCGCCTTCGGTGGTTTCCTGGAACAAAGCGGCGCGCAGCAGCGCCTTGGTGTAGTCGGCGCTGGGGGCGTCGAAGATCCGGTCGACCGGTCCCTGTTCCACCATCCTCCCGTCCTTCAGCACCACCACCCGGTCGGCCAACGCCCGGACGACGCGAAGGTCGTGGCTGATGAAGAGATAGGCGAGGCCGTGCCGCGCCTGGAGGTCGCGCAGCAGATCGACGATCTGCGCCTGCACCGACATGTCGAG
>DATKNM010000415.1:0-2570 GCA_035541335.1 Binatia bacterium | reverse complement strand
GTTGCCGAACCACTTGCGGTTATTGACCATGCCGCCGACCGAGATGCCGCCGAAGCCGACGCCGTGATAGCCGCGGTCGCGGCCGATCAGCTTCTGCCGGGTGCCCTGGCCGCGGGCGCGCTGGTAGGCGAGGGCGATCTTCAGCGCGGTATCGACCGATTCCGATCCGGAATTGGTGAAGAACACGTGGTCGAGGCCGGCCGGCAACAGCGCCGCGACGCGGGACGCAAGCTCGAACGAGGACGGGTGGCCCATGTTGAAGGGCGGCGCGTAGTCCATCTCCGCGATCTGGCGGGCGACCGCCTCCGAGATCTCCTTGCGGCCGTGACCGCAGTTCATGCAC
Source organism: Binatia bacterium (assembly GCA_035541335.1). Lineage (GTDB taxonomy): Bacteria > Pseudomonadota > Alphaproteobacteria > Dongiales > Dongiaceae > Dongia. The sequence goes on along the minus strand of DATKNM010000415.1, from coordinate 2,227 downwards.
CAGAGGCCCGCCGAGGCGTCGAGCACCTTGCGGCCTTCGATGGTGGTGTAGTGCATCCCTTCCGCCTTCACGAACAGGCGCGGCTTCGACTTGAACTGCCGGTTCGAGGTGAACGGCATGAAGAAGGCTTCGAGGTTGTTCGGGGTCGGCTTGAACTGCGTCGCCTCGAACGTCTTCGCGGCTGCGGACTGGCTGGCCATGGGTGGGGGGTTCCCGCTCCGGTTTCGGATGGGCCGCGACAATAGCACGTTCAAGAAAATCAACAAGTTGAATCGCCGGAAGGCTGGTCTGGCCCCTTAAACCCTTGATTCCTGGCCCAATCGTTTAATATATTGAGCATAGTGAACAGGAATGGAGACCGGACCCAGATGGACAAAGCCGACGGATTTGACCTCGGCGCGCGGCTGAAAGCGCTGCGGGAATCCCACGGCCTCTCCCAGCGGGAACTCGCCAAGCGCGCCGGCGTCTCCAACGCGATCATCTCGATGATCGAGCAGAACCGCTCCTCGCCCTCGGTCGGCCTCTTGAAGAAGCTGCTCGACGGTTTCCCGCTGTCGCTCGCCGAGTTCTTCGCCGCCGACCTGAAGCCGCGGCCGCAGATCTTCTTCACCGCGACCGAGCTTGTCGAGCTCGCCGGCGGCCCGGTCTCCTACCGCCAGGTGAGCCGCGACCTGACCGGCAAGGCGATGCAGATCCTGCACGAGCACTACAAGCCGGACGCCGATACCGGCGAGCAGATGCTGACCCACGATGCGGAAGAGGGCGGCGTCATCATCCGCGGCAAGCTGGAGGTCACCGTCGGCGACCAGGTCCGCGTGCTCGGGCCGGGCGACGCCTACTACTTCGACAGCCGCACCCCGCACCGCTTCAAGAACGCCGGCGCGGAGGAGTGCGAGGTCGTGTCGGTCAACACGCCGCCGAGTTTTTGAGGGTTGCGTCGGGTTGGCCGAGCGCTGGATCGATTGCATTTCAGCTGGATCAACCCCCACCCCAACCCGCCCTCAGTCTTGGGGGCAGGAGATGGATGGAACCGTCACTTTCCGCAGCGTCTTCTCAATATCCCCTTCCCCCGAGACCGAGGGAAGGCCGGGCTGCGTCCAGAAGTTCCGGCAACTGGTTCCGGGCATCCTTCCGCACTCTTGCGGCGCGTGATGCTCATGGAGGCACCTCCGTCCAAACGGCACGGCGCTGTACGGATATTGTCAAATCCGCAACCGGTCACGGTTCGGCCTGCCCGGGTTGCGGACTTCGCTCAGTCGAACCGCTCCAGCGGCTCGGCGCCGATCCCGACCCAGGAATAGCGCCGGCTGTTGTGATAGTAGGAGAGGAACGGCGCCGGGAAGTCGAGGTCGGCGAAGGCGCCGACCGGGATCGCGATCAAGCCCGGCTGGGCGTCGATCTTGTAATGCACGGTGGTGCCGCATTCCGGGCAGAAGCTGTAGATCACGCGGTTCCCCGCGTCGCTGACCCGGGTGTACTCCTTCGACTGGCCCTCGAAGGAGACGTTCGCGTCCTGGAACCGCGCATTGTTGCTGAAGGCGCTTCCCGATCGCCGCTTGCATTCCAGGCAGTGGCAGACCGAGACGCGGACCGGCTCGCCCTCGCAGATCGCGGCGAGCTGGCCGCAGGAGCATTCGGCGCGACGTGTCGTCATAGCCCCAGCTCCGTCAGTCCCGGGAAGTCGGCAGGCCGCGGGCCTTGCGGCCAGGTGAACTTGCGGTCGCTCGCCTTGATCGGCACGTCGTTGATGCTGGCCTCGCGGCGGCGCATCAGGCCGTGCTCGTTGAACTCCCACTGCTCGTTGCCGTAGGCGCGGAACCAGTTGCCGGAATCGTCGTGGTATTCGTACTGGAAGCGGACCGCGATGCGGTTCTCGTGGAAAGCCCAGAGCTCCTTGATCAGGCGATAGTCGATCTCGCGCGCCCATTTCCGCGAGAGGAACTCGACGATGGCGGCGCGGCCCTGGAAGAATTCCGCGCGGTTGCGCCAGCGGCTGTCCTCGGTATAGGCGAGGGAGACCTTGACGGGATCCTGGGTATTCCACGCATCCTCCGCCTTCCGCGCCTTCTCGGCGGCTGTGGCGACGGTGAAGGGCGGCAGCGGCGGGCGTTGCTCGGTCATGCGGTCCTCGATCAATTTCGCGGGGTTGCTTGGTGTCCGTTCGCGGCTTCGCTAGAGTGAACGGCCGGAAGCGGAGAATTGCAATGCTGGATGAGGCGCTGATCGC
>DATKNM010000414.1:0-7935 GCA_035541335.1 Binatia bacterium | reverse complement strand
ATCAAGCCGGTCGTGCTGGAGCTCGGCGGCAAGAATCCGATGATCGTCTTCGCCGATGCCGATCTCGACCGCGCGGCCTTCGATGCGGTGGACGGCGCCTTCGGCAACAGCGGGCAGGTCTGCTCGTCGTCGTCGCGCCTGCTGCTGCAGAAGTCGATCCGGGAGCCGTTCCTGGAGCGCCTCGCCGCCCATGCCGCGAAGCTCACCCTCGGCCCGGGAGTCGACGACCGTGACCTCGGCCCCGTCGTCTCCGACGAGCAGTATCGGAAAGTGACCGACTACCTCGCGAAGGGCCAGGCGGAGGGCGCGCGGCTGCGCTTCGGCGGCGGCCGGCCGCAGGATCTCAACCGCGGCTATTTCGTCTCGCCGACCATCTTCGACCAGGTGGCGCCCGACCACGCCATCGCCCGGGAGGAAATCTTCGGGCCGGTGGCCGTCGCCGTCGATTTCGAGACCGAGGACGAGGCCCTGGCTCTGGCCAACGGGCTCGGCTACGGCCTGGTCGCCGGCGTCTACAGCCAGGACATCTCCCGCGCGATGCGGCTGGCGCAGCGCATCGAAGCGGGGTCGATCTGGATCAACGGCTGGTTCATCGGCGGCGTGCAGGCGCCGACCGGCGGGATCAAGGACAGCGGGATCGGCCGCGAGCGCGGCCTCCCCGGAATCCGCAACTACCTCAGCATCAAGAACATCGGGATTCGCCTGTGACCGGAAGCCCCAACCGGGTCATCGGCGATGCAGCAACGGAAAGAGAGCGAGTATGTCGAGCATAAAGCCATCCCCCATCAAGAACGTCGAGCACTACACCATCTTCAAGCACCCCGAACATTGCGTGAACCAGATCGCCACGCGCACGCTGAAGAACGGCGACCTGGTTGCCGTGTTCAACGAAGAGCGCTTCCCGTACCACCACGACAGCGGCCAGACCTTGATGGTTCGCTCCAAGGATGGCGGCAAGACCTGGAGCAAGCCCAAGGTCGTGCTGCCATGGTCGCAGACCCAGGGGAACTGGGACTGCGGCATCTGCGAGCTCGCCGACGGCACGCTGCTGGTCAACCTCACCATCACCGGCTTCTTCAAGCGCGGCATCAAGCCGGTCTCGCCGTCCTGGAGCAGCCATCCGCTGACCGACGAATGGGGCGACTGGACCTGGGCCTACAAGACCCAGGGCTGGCTCGGCACCTATGTGGTGAAGTCCACCGACGGCGGCGAGACCTGGTGCGATCCGATTCCGGTCAACGTGCGGCCGTTGAAGCATGGCGGCTGCCGGCTCGGCTGCTGGCAGTTGCCGAACGGGTCGATCCTCATGGGCCTCTACGGGCGCATCCACGGCTATGAGGAGGAGGGCGAGGGCGAGAGCACGCGCTCGGCGCTGATGCGATCCGACGACAACGGCGACAATTGGGAATACTTCTCGACCCTGGCTTACGATCCCGCCAGCATCATCGACTACGAGGAGCCCGGCCTGGTGCAGCTGAAGGACGGCCGCCTGGTCTGCTTCATGCGCACCCATGCCAACCCGACCAGCGATCCCAGGAACATGGTGATGGTGGTCTCCGAGGACGACGGCTTCTCCTGGACCCCGCCGAAATGGACCAACATCTGGGGCTTCCCGCCGGAGCTGATCGCCCTGCAGGACGGCCGCTACCTGATGGTCTACGGCTATCGCCGCACGCCCTACGGCACCCGCGGCATCATCTCGGAGGACGGCCTCAACTGGGATGTGAAGAACGAGTTCATCATCCGCGACGGCGGCGTGCCCGGGAAGACCGTGACCGACACGCCGGGCTCCAGCCGGATGTCGCCGGCTTCCGGCAAGGTCTCGGGCGGCGGCGTCGACTGGCACCACCCCGGCGTCTATCAGCATATCGGCTATCCCAGCGTCGCCCAGATGCCGGACGGCACGGTGGTCTGCTCCTATCACGAATGGAGCGACGATCCGAAGCCGCTGCAATACGTGCTCTGCACGCGGTTCCGCGTCTGAGCGCGATGTCCAGGATGGCGACCAAGACGGCGGCGGAGGGAAAGGCGGCGGTCGGCAGCGACCGTCGCATCCTCCACGCCGATCCGCATGCCTATTGCGCGCATCCGCATCTCGCGGTGGTCGCCGAGGATCGCTGGCTGCTGGTCTTCAATCGCACGGTGCGGCGTCCCGCGATCCTGCATCCACCGCAGGATCCGCTCTATCAGAACCTGTTGATGGTCTCCCGCGATCAGGGACAGACCTGGGGCGCGGCCGAGGCGGTGCCGGCCTATGGCTGGAGCGGCGTCGAATGCGCCGGGCTCACCGTGATCTCCAAAGGCCGTGTGCTGCTGAACCAGTGGCGCTTCGACTGGTATCCCCTGCGCCTCGCACGACGGATGAAGGACCAAGGCCGGCTCACATGGCCCGACCAGCTCATGGGCCGCGTGGCGATGTCCCATGAGCTCGACCGCTGGGCCCCGGACCCGAAGCGCATCGAGGCGGACTATCCCTGGGCGCGCGGCGGCGGCGAGACCTGGGTTCATCTCTCGGACGACGGCGGCGAGACGTTCGGCCGCTCGGTTCGGATCGACACCGGCACCTATAGCGGCGGCTACGGCATGCGCGGCGCGGTCGAGCTGTCGAACGGCGATCTCCTGTTGCCGCTTTCCGACGTGCCCAACTACCGGCGCATCTTCGCCGTGCGATCCTCGGATGGCGGCGGGACCTGGTCGAAGCCGATTCCGGTCGCCGCTGCATCGGGCCATGAGTTCGAGGAGCCGGCGCCGCTGCTCCTGGAATCCGGTCGCGTGCTCCTCCTGCTGCGCGACAATGCCAGCCGGATCCTGCATGCGGTCCATTCCGACGACGGCGGCGCGACCTGGAGCGCGCCGCGGCCGACCAGGATCCCGGACTATCCGGCGCATCTGATCGCCCTGCCGGACGGGCGGATCGCCGCGATCACCGGCCGCCGCCTGCCGCCTTATGGGATCCGGGTCTATCTCTCCCATGACGGCGGCATGACCTGGGACTGCAACGCGCCGATCGTCGTCCGCGACGACCTGCCGAACAAGGATCTCGGCTATCCGACCGGCGCCTTGCGCCGCGACGGCAGCCTCTACGTCGCCTACTATGCCCAGGACGGCGACGGGATCACGAAGATCATGGCGGACGTCGTCCGTCTCCCCAAGGAGAGAGGGAGCGCCGATGTCACGCGTTGAGCTCCGCGGCGTCAGCAAGCGCTTCGGCCCCGTCGAAGTGCTGCGGGACATCGACCTCGACATTGCCCATGGCGAGTTCGTCGTCTTCGTCGGCCCGTCCGGTTGCGGCAAGTCGACCCTGCTGCGGCTGATCTGCGGCCTGGAGCCGATCAGCGGCGGCCAGGTCCTGATCGACGGCAAGGCGATGCGCGGCGTGCCGCCGGCCAAGCGCGGCGTCGCCATGGTGTTCCAGTCCTACGCGCTCTACCCGCATATGACCGTCGCCGACAACATGGCCTTCTCGCTGCGCATGGCGGGCGTGCCGGTGAAGGAGCGGCACGCGCGTGTCGCCAAGGCGGCGGCGATCCTGCAGCTCGAAGCCCTGTTGAAGCGGCTCCCGAAGGAGCTCTCCGGCGGCCAGCGGCAGCGCGTGGCGATCGGCCGCGCCATCGTCCGCGAGCCGGGGGTCTTCCTGTTCGACGAGCCGCTCTCCAATCTCGATGCCGAGCTCCGGGTGCAGATGAGGCTTGAGCTGACCAAGCTGCATCGCCAGCTCGGAACGACCATGGTCTTCGTCACTCACGACCAGGTCGAGGCGATGACCCTGGCGAACCGGATCGTGGTGCTGCGCGAGGGGCGGATCGAGCAGGTCGGCACGCCGGTCGAGCTCTACGAGAATCCCGCCAACCGTTTCGTCGCGGGCTTCATCGGATCGCCGAAGATGAACTTCCTGCGCGCCGGCGTGGTCGCCGTCACCGGGTCGCGGGTGCGCCTCGCGATCGACGGCCTCGTCGCCGGCACGCTCGACCTCGCCGTCCTGCCCGGCCAGCTGCGCGAGGGCGATGCGGTGACCTTCGGCATCCGGCCCGAGCATTTGAAGGTCGGTGCCGCCGGGTCGTCCGCACTCGCCGTGGATATCGAATTCTCCGAGCAGCTCGGCGGCGTCAGCCACCTGCATGCCCCGAATCATCCCGCCGGTCCGGTCATCGTCTGGCAGGATGGCGGCGGCGACTCCAGCGGCCAGAGGCTGAACGTCGCCTTCGACCCGGAGCGGGCGCATCTCTTCACGGAAGCCGGCGCCGTCATCGCGCGCGCCCAGCCGGACAAGATCAGGCGGCCGGCATAGGCGCCGGGCGAGGACCTTACCGCAGCAGCGGCGCCAGCAGGCGATAGAACCGCGCGGTGTATTCCGGCCGGAGATCCGGCCGCACGTGGTTCATCGCATCGCCGGCCTCTTCGCGCGGCAGGATCATCGGCTGCGGATCGACCAGGGCCAGGCCGGCCTTCGTCACCTTTGCGTCGATCGCCGGGACGTAGTCCGGGTTGAGGTCGAGCGCCTCCTTCAGGATCGGGCCGTGGCTGTAGAGGCAGGTCGCGCCGGCCTTGCGACAGGCGTCGCCGATCCGCTTCAGGAAGATGTCGTAGTCGTCGTACGGCTTGCTCCAGCGCCGGATCTCGTCTGGATTGAGCGTGCCGCTCGGATTCTGCGGCGCGTAGTCCCAGGCGGCGCAGCCCGGGCAGTCGCCGGGATCGGTGGCGCCGGCCAAAGTGCGGTGCAGGCCCTGGGCGAAGACGCGGTCGTCGAACAGCATCGGCACCAGCGCCGCCGTCGCCCCGAATGCCACCGACGGCGAGACGGCGAGCCACGCGCCGGGATCGCTGCCGGTCGCAAGCACATAGCCCTCGGCGGCATGCTCGAAGCCGTGTCGGTAGGATTCGGGCGATAGCATGATCACCACATTGTCGACCTGGTGCCGCTTCAGCGCGGTCTCGAGCTGGGCATCGATCGCCGGCAGGCCCATCAGCGCACCGGTCAAAGCGAGGTTCAGCGTCGACTTGCCGCTGAGCTTCGCGAGCGCTGCAGCATCGACCGCGTTGCCGAGTGCGCTGTCGCCGAGCAGCAGGATGCCGATATGCGCCGGCGCCGCATCGAGCTTCGCCGCCTGGAAATGGAAGAGGCCGCAGACCTTGCGGTCGGTGAGCGGGCACTGGTCGAGCCCGCGGGCGGAAATGCCGGCCCCGAGCGCGAGCAGCAGCGCCAGCATTCCGATGATCGTCGTCACATAGCGGCGCATGCAGGGTCTGCTCGTGGTCAGAACTGGAAATAGAGGAATTCGCTCACCCGGTGGGTGAACAGGACGAAATAGAGCGAGGAGGCCAGCACGCCACAGGCGATAAGCGCCGTCGCGAGATTCGGTCGCCAGGGCCAGCGCGCCGGCGCGATCCGCTCGGTGTCGAGGCCGGGGCGGAAACGGGCCATGATCTCCTGCGTGTTCGGCGCGAACCAGGCGATCGCCAGCACGACCGCCAGCATGATGCCGTCGGCGAAGGTGATCGCCGTCTCGCCGGGCGTGCCACGGCCGAGCATCGCGCTCCAGAGATGAAGCGCCGTGCCGAGATCGGCGGCACGAAACGGCACCCAGGCGACCAGTACGGCGAGGAAGGTGAGGGCGCGTGCCAGCGCCGCCGGCATGCGATCCGCGCCGAAGGCGCCGCGCCAGAGATGGTTCGCGACCAGGTAGAGCCCGTGCAGGCCGCCCCAGATCACATAGGTCCAGCCGGCGCCATGCCAGAGGCCGCCGAGCAGCATCACGATCATCAGGTTGAGATAGCGCCGCCGTGGCCCCAACCGGTTGCCGCCCAGCGGGAAATAGAGATAGTCGCGCAGGAAGCGGGAGAGGGTCATGTGCCAGCGCCGCCAGAAGTCGACAGCGCTCGTCGCCTGGTAGGGCGAGTTGAAGTTGAGCGGCAGCTGCACGCCGATCAGCCGCGAGAGCCCGATCGCCATGTCGCTGTAGCCGGAGAAATCGAAATAGAGCTGCAGTGCGAAAGCGAGCGCGCCGAGCCAGGCGGCTCCCGCGCCGACCGCCTGTCCCGCGGCGGCAGCGTCGAAGGCGGGCTTCACCAGCGGCGCGATGCCGTCGGCGATCACCACCTTCTTGAAGAGGCCGATGGCGAAGATGGTGAGACCGACGGCGATGTTCTCCCAATCGAAGCGGAAGGCGCCCTTCCGTTCAAACTGCGGGATCATCTCGCCGTGATGCAGGATCGGCCCGGCGATCAGATGCGGGAAATAGGAGACGAAGAGCGCGTAGCTATCGGCACGGGGATGCGCCTCGATCTCGCCGCGCCAGGCGTCCACCAGGAAGGCGATCTGGGTGAAGGTGAAGAAGGAGATGCCGAGCGGGAGGACGATGCCGAGATGCGGCGCAGCGAAGCCGCCGAACGCCGCGACGCTGCCGACGATGAAGTTCGCATACTTGAAGACGCCGAGCACCAGGAGGTCGCCCGCGACACCGATGACGAGCCAGGTCCGCGCCGGACGCGTCGCGGCGATCCGTCCACCCACCCAGCCGTTGAAAGCGATCGAGGCCAGCAGCAGCGCCAGGAAGCGCCAGTTCCAATCGGCGTAGAAGGCGAAGGAGGCAAGCCCGAGCCAGGCGATGGTCCAGCGCGGCCTGACCCTTGCGAGGACGAATGTGCCGGCCAGCACGATCGGCAAATAGAGGAACAGGAAGGCGGCCGAGTTGAACAGCATGGCCGCTGACATAGCCGAAGCGGCTGCGGGACGCCAATGAAAGCTAGGCTTTCAACCACCGCAGCGGCCGCCCGTCGATCGCCGCCAAGCCCAATCCGATCAGCGCCATGCCGATCAGGTGGTGCGCATCGAGGGTCTCGTGCAGGAAGCCGATGCCGAGGAGGAGGGCGCTGACAGGAATGAGAAAGGTGACCAACAGCAGGTTGGTGGCGCCGGCCCGCGCCAGGATGCGGAAGAAGATCACATAGGCAAGCGCGGTCGAGAGCAAAGCAAGCCCGATCATCGCCTCCACCGTTGCGACGCCGGGCGCCGCCAGAGTCCAGGGTCGGTCCACGATCAGCGCCATGGGCAGGATCAACACTGAGCTGCCGCTGAGCTGGCCGGCGGCCACGACCAGCGGCGGCCGGCCGCGGAAGCGGCGGCCGAACACGCCGGCGAAGGCATAGGAGAGGGCGGCCGCCAACACCGCCAGCTCGGAGACGAGATGCCGGCCGAATCCGCCGACGACGTCGAGGCCGATCATCAGCGCGACGCCGAGGATGCCGAGCGCGACGCCGCCGAGCTTCGCTGCGTTCGCCTTCTCGTCGTTCGTGAAGGCCTGCGCCACCAGCACGGTGAAGAGCGGCGTCGTCGCGTTGAGGATCGAGGCGAGGCCGCTGGCGATCTCCTTCTGGCCCCAGAAGATCAGGCTGAACGGGATCGCGTTGTTGAGGAGGCCCATGACCAGGAAATCGCGCCAGAGCCGGAGATCGCCCGGCACGCGCTGTCCGGTCATGAGCACCAGCACGTGCAACACCAGCGCCGCGATCGCCACCCGCCCGAGGACGATGGTGAAGGGCGGCAGCTCCTGGACCGCGATCTTGGCGAAGAAGAACGATCCGCCCCAGAGGATCGAGAGCGTCACCAGCAGCAGCCAGTCGCCGCCGGACATGACGCGGGCGGGAGGGGAGAGAGGTTGCGCGATGGCCACGCGAAGACTCCGAGCCGCTGCGAGGCTCGCAGTCTCGGGCGCTCGGGGTCCGTGCCGCTATCCGATTGTTGCGGAGGCGCGCGGCCGGCAGCCGTCGAGGAAGGTGCGGATCGCGAACTCGATGTGCTGGTGCAGCTCCGCCTCGGTCGGCGCCCGGGTCGGGTTCAGCAGCACCTGCATGTAGAGATCGCCGCGCAGCATGTGGATGAACTGGAAGGCGGCGGCCTCGGGATCGCCGGTCACGATCTGGCCGCGGGCCGCGATC
>DATKNM010000413.1:0-8182 GCA_035541335.1 Binatia bacterium | reverse complement strand
CACCGGCTCGAACGGCTTCCGCGTCTTCTTGTCCTTCACGAGCTCGATGGCGCCCATCAGGCCGAGGCTGCGGACCTCGCCGACCAGCGGATGGTCGAGGAACTCCTGCATGCGCTTGGCGAGATAGGGACCGGTCTCGTTGCGGACCCGCTCCACCAGCTTCTCTTCCCGGAGCAGCCGGATGTTCTCGATCGCGACCGCGCAGGCGACCGGATGGCCGGAATAGGTGAAGCCGTGGCTGAAGTCGCCCATCCCCGTCAGCACCTCGGCGACCTTGCCGGAGACCATGATCGCTGATAGCGGCACGTAGCCCGACGTGATGCCCTTGGCGAGGGTCATGAAGTCCGCCTCGATGCCGAAATACTCCGAGGCGAACCAGTAGCCGGTGCGGCCGAAGCCGCAGATCACCTCGTCGGCGATCAGCAACACGTCGTGCTTGCGGCAGATCTTCTGGATCTCCGGCCAGTAGTTCTGCGGCGGGATGATGACGCCGCCGGCACCCTGGACCGGCTCGCCGATGAAGGCGGCGACGTTCTCGGCGCCGAGCTCGAGGATCTTGTCCTCGAGCGCCTTTGCAGCGAGGCGGCCGAAGTCCTCATGGCTCAAGTCGCCGCCCTCGCCGAACCAGTAGGGCTGGCGGATATGCACGAAGCCCGGCAGCGGCAGGTCCGCGAGCTCGTGCATGTAGCTCATGCCGCCCAGGGACGCCGCGACCATGGTCGAGCCGTGATAGGCGTTCTTGCGGCTGATGATGGTCTTCTTCTTCGGCTGCTTCTTCAGGTTCCAGTAGCTCTTCACCATGCGGACGATGGTGTCGTTCGCGTCCGAGCCGGACTGGCCGTAGAACACGTGGGTGAACTGCTCCGGCGTCATGTCGACCAGGATGCGCGAGAGCTCGGCTGCCGGCGGATGGGTGGTCTTGAAGAAGGTGTTGTAATAGGGGAGGTCGAGCAGCTGCTTGTAGGCGACCTCGGCGATCGACTTCCGGCCGTAGCCGACGTTCACGCACCAGAGGCCGGCGAAGGCATCGAGCAGCTTCACGCCCTCGGAATCGTAAAGATGCGTGCCCTCGGCGCGGGCGATCACCCGCGGCCCGACCTGGTGCAGCGCCGCGTGGTCGGTGAAGGGATGGACATGGGCGCGGTCCAGCGCCTGCCATTCGCGGGTGGAGTTGCGTGCGGGGAGTACGGTCATGGTTTCGGTTCCTTCCTGAACGAATGAGGGCCGGCGGCGCGGTTCGCCGCCGGTGTCGTCAAGCGGAAGGGTCGGTCACGGATTGAAGTTGATCCGCGCCGTCAGGATGAGGAGTTCGTCTTTCAGGGTCAGCATCGCGACCTCCTTTAGACGTTCAGCAGCAGGTGTTCGCGTTCCCAGGAGCTGATCACGTTCTGATAGGCCGCGAGCTCCGCGGTCTTCACAATATACAAGGCCTTGATGAACTTCTCGCCCAACAGCGGCTTGATCGGCTTGCAGGCCATGAAGCGGCTCAGGGCCTCCTGCTCGGTCTTCGGCAGGGTATGCGCCATGCGATAGGCGCTGCCCTCGATCTGGTTGGTCGGCTTCAGCCGTTCGGTCATGCCGAGATAGCCGCAGACCAGCGATGCCGCCATGGCCAGGTAGGGGTTGGCGTCGGCCCCGGCGAGGCGGTTCTCGATCCGCCGCGACGAGGCGCCGGAGACCGGCACGCGCAGGCCGCAGGACCGGTTGTCGATGCCCCATTGCACGTTGATCGGGGCGTCGAATTGCGGCCGCAGCCGGCGATAGGAGTTGATGTTCGGCGCCAGCATCGGAATGACCTGCGGCAGGTAGCGCTGCAGCCCGGCGACGTAGTTGCGGAAGAGGGAGGTGTCGCGGCCCTTGGAATCCGCGAAGAGATTGCGCCCGGTGCGCTTGTCCACCACCGACTGGTGGACGTGCATGGAGGAGCCGGGCTGGTTCGCCAGCGGCTTCGCCATGAAGGTCGCGTAGACGTTGTGCTTCAGCGCGGCGTGGCGGACCGTGCGCTTGAACAGGAAGGCCTGGTCCGCGAGCTCCAGCGCGTTGCCGTGGTTGAAGTTGATCTCCATCTGCGCGGAGCCGGATTCGTGGACCAGCGTGTCGACGTCGATCTCCGAGGCTTCGCAGTAGTCGTAGACGTCCTCGAAGATCGGATCGAACTCGTTCACGGCGTCGATGCCATAGGCCTGGCTGCCCGTCTCCGGCCGGCCGGACTTTCCGACCGGCGGCAGCAGCGGCAGGTCGGGATCGGTGTTGGGCTGCACCAGGTAGAATTCGAGCTCAGGCGCCACCACCGGCTTCCAGCCCTTGTCGTCATAGAGCTGCAGCACGCGCTTCAGCACGTAGCGCGACGCCATCTCGATCGGCTTGTCCTCGCCGTCATAGGCGTCGTGGATTACCTGCGCGGTCGGGTCGTTGTACCAGGGCACGATGCGGATCGTGTCGGAATCCGGGGTGAGGTAGATGTCCGGATCCTCGTAGGAGCCGATGCTGTCCTCATCGACGTCCGGATATTCGCCGGTCACCGTCTGCATGAACACGCTGGTCGGCAGCCGCAGGCTCTCGCCCTTCGAGCTCTTCACGAACTTCGTGGCGGGCAGGATCTTGCCGCGCGGTATGCCGTTGATGTCGGGGACCAGGCACTCGACCTCGTCGACCTTGTGCTCGGTCAGCCAGTCTTCCAAATACTTCATAAAATGACCAAAAAGGGTTGCCAAAGGGAGCCGATCGCACATTCCCCGGATGTTAAAAATGCGGATGTTTCAGGACGTCCGGCGGGCGGTCGGCGGCGCGGAGACTAGCCCAGATCGAGGGGCACTGGCAAAGGGGCCTAAAGCCGCGGAAACGGCCGGAAATGGGACGATTCGGTTACGCATTGTAACCACATGATCTGTTGAAACCTGGGGCTGTTCCCCTTAATTTTCGCACTGCAGCAAAAATCAGAAGGGAGAACACCATGCGTCTCGCAGGCAAGACCGCTTTGATCACGGGTGCGGCCAGCGGCATCGGCAAGGCGATCGCGGAGACCTACGCGGCGGAGGGGGCGAAGATCGCCATCGCCGACTTGAACCAGGCCGGCGCCGACGCGACCGCCGCCGAGATCAAGGGAAAGGGCGGCCAGGCGATCGGCGTCGCCATGGATGTCTCCGACGAGAAGGCGGTCGAGGCCGGCGTCGACCAGGCCGCGAAGGCCTTCGGCACCCTCGATATCGTGATTTCCAATGCCGGCATCCAGATCGTGAAGCCGGTGCACGAATTCCCATTCGCCGACTGGAAGAAGATGATGGGCATCCACCTCGACGGCGGATTCCTGATCACCAAGGCGGCGATGAGGTACATGTACAAGGACAAGCGGGGCGGCACGATCATCTACATGGGCTCGGTGCATTCCCACGAGGCTTCGAAGCTGAAGGCACCGTACGTCGCCGCGAAGCACGGCCTCTTGGGCCTTGCCCGCGTGGTCGCCAAGGAGGGCGCCGAGTACAATGTCCGCAGCCATGTGATCTGCCCCGGCTTCGTCCGCACGCCGCTGGTGGACAAGCAGATCCCGGAGCAGGCCAAAGAACTCGGCATCACCGAGGAGCAGGTGATCAAGAACGTGATGCTGAAGGAGACCGTGGACGGCGTCTTCACCACGGTCGAGGACGTGGCGCAGCTGGCGCTCTTCCTCGCCGCCTATCCCTCGGCGGCCCTGACCGGCCAATCCTTCATCGTCAGCCACGGCTGGTATATGCAGTGAGCGAAGAAGCCAAGAAGATCGAGCTGCCCGCCTATGAGACCGTCGCCCTGGTGCTCCAGGGCGGCGGCGCGCTCGGCTCCTACCAGGCTGGCGTCTATCAGGGGCTGCACGAGGCGGGCATCATGCCCAACTGGTTCTGCGGCATCTCGATCGGCGCCCTCAATGCCGCGATCCTCGCCGGCAATCCGCCGGAACGGCGGATGGAGCGCCTGACCGAGTTCTGGGACACGATCTGCAACTCGGCTTTGTTCCCGGAATGGGCGGTCGACGACCGCTTCGCACCCAAGCTCGGCAACGGCGACATCCGCTCCGCCGCCAGCGCCTTCGCGGCGATGCGGGCGCTGTTCGAGGGCCAGCGCGGCTTCTACGCGCCGCGCTTCCCGGCGCCGTTCCTGATGCCGGGCGGCGGGCCGGCCGCCACCAGCTATTACGACACCGCGCCCTTGAAGGAGACCCTGGAGCGGCTGGTCGATTTCGACCGCATCAACTCGAAGGAAGTTCGGGTCTCGGTCGGCGCGGTCGATGTCGAGACCGGCAACTTCACCTATTTCGACAATGCCAATCGCGTGCTGAAGCCGGAGCACTTCATGGCCTCCGGCGCATTGCCGCCGGGTTTCCCGGCGGTCGAGATCGAGGGTCGGCACTACTGGGACGGCGGCCTGCTCTCCAACACGCCGCTGACCGAGGTGCTGACCCATCCGCCGCGGCGCGACACACTGGCCTTCCAGGTCGATCTCTGGTCGTCGCGCGGGCCATTGCCGAAGAACATCTTCGACGTCGCCGAGCGGCAGAAGGACATCCAGTATTCGAGCCGCACCCGACAGGCGACCGACGTTTCCCTGGAGATCCAGAAGCTGCGCCGCACGGTACGGGCGCTGCTGAAGAAGCTGCCCGAGGGGCTCGACAACGATCCCGACATCGTGACGGCGCGGGACATGTCCTGCAGCAAGGTGCACAACGTCATCCACCTGATCTATCGGGACAAGGCGTTCGAGGCCTATCACAAGGACTACGAATTCAGCCGCCTCACCATGTGCGAGCATTGGGAATCCGGCCTCGACGACATCCGCCGCACGCTCACCTATCCGGAATGGCTGGAGCGCCCGGACAACGAGAGCGGCGTCATTACCCACGACGTGCACCGCCTCAGGCCGCGTACGTAGATAACGGATAAGCGAAAGGCGCCGCCCCGGTGAAGGAGCGGCGCCTCTATGTCCGCGGGACGGGCAGTCGGTTCCGCGTCAGATCATGGCGTCGCGGCCGCGAGCGGAGGAGCGGCGGCGCGCCGGCAGGATGCGGTCCATCAGTCCGTCCTTGAACAGGTAGTGGTGCACCAAGGCAGCGGCGACGTGGAGGCCGACCAGCCAGATGATGGCATTGGCGCCGAGCTCGTGGAGATTGCGGAAGGCGTCGTGGAGATCGGGATTGATCCAGGCCGGCGGCGCGATCTCGACGAAGCCCCAGAACGATATGTTGTGGCCGGCGGCCCAGGTGAAGAGGATGCCGAGCACCGGCACCGCCAGCATCAGCACATAAAGCGCTCCATGGACGAGATGCGAGCTCCAGCGCACGAATTGCGTGGTGCCGGCGGGCAGCGACGGCGGCGGGCTGATGAAGCGCCAGGCGGCGCGCAACAGCACCAGCGCGAAAACGGTTTCGCCGACCGAGCGGTGCAGGTTGATGATCGCCGGGCCGGCGGCGCGGGGAAACAGCTCGCGTGCATGCGGCAGCAGCCATGCGGCGAGGATCAGCGCCGCCACGGCCCAGTGCAGGAAGATCGCCACCGTGCTGTAGCGCGCGTCAGGGGCAGCAGGGGAAATCGTTCTCACGAATCTCATCCTATCAGTTCAGCGCGTCCCATCCGGACCGGTCTGCCTACCACTTAGGTCGTCGGAGGCATCGGGCAATGCCCAAACGATTCACGGGTATTGTTCATTCCCATCCTTTAACGGACTGATAACGCCCGACCCGGCGCGGCCGAGGGGCGATATCGGGGCGAATCCCGCGGTTCAGGCGCGTGCCAGCTATGCGCACAATGACGAAGTGGGCAGTAAGGTTGCGCCGAATCGGCAGACGCCACGAAGGGGAGAGCAAAAGCAAAAGGCGGAGCGTTGCCGCTCCGCCTTCCGAGAACCGTTCCTGACCCGAAGCTGACGGGCTTCAGGACGCCAAGGTTAATGCCGGCTTATCAAAGCCCCAATGCCTGCTGGGCGGTGGTGTATTTCAGCTTCAGCGCCTCGGCGACGGCCTTATAGGTGAGCTTGCCGTCGTGGACGTTGAGCCCGTTCAGGAGATGCGGGTCGTCGGCGCAGGCGCGGCGGGCGCCCTTGTTGGCGAGAGCGATCGCAAACGGCAGGGTCGCGTTGTTGAGGGCGAAGGTCGAGGTCCGCGCCACAGCGCCCGGCATGTTGGCAACGCAATAATGCGTCACGTTATCGACCACGTAGACCGGGTCGGCATGGGTGGTGGCATGGCTGGTCTCGAAGCAGCCGCCCTGGTCGATGGCGATGTCGACGACGACCGAGCCCGGCCGCATCGACTTGATCATCTTGCGGGTGACGAGCTTCGGCGCCGCGGCGCCCGGCACCAGCACCGCGCCGACCACGAGGTCGGAATCGCGGACGTATTCCTCGATCGCATGCACGGTCGAGTAGATGGTGTTGAGCTTCGAGCCGAAGATCTCGTCGAGCTCGCGCAGGCGATCGAGCGAACGGTCGATCACGGTGACCTGCGCCTCCATGCCCATCGCCATGCGGATCGCGTGGGTGCCGGAGACACCGCCGCCGATCACGGTGACGTTGGCCGCGCGCACGCCGGGCACGCCGCCGAGGAGGATGCCGGCGCCGCCGGGCTCCTTCTCGAGGTAGTGCGCACCGACCTGCACCGACATGCGGCCGGCGACCTCGGACATCGGCGCCAGCAGCGGCAGGCCGCCGCGGGGCGAGGTCACGGTCTCATAGGCGACGGCGGTGCAGCCGGACTTCAGCAGGCCCTTGGTCTGATCGGGATCCGGCGCCAGGTGCAGATAGGTGAAGAGCAGCTGGCCCTCGCGCAGCATCTTGCACTCGTTCGCCTGCGGCTCCTTCACCTTCACGATCATGTCGGCCTTGGCGAAGATCTGCGCCGCGGTGCCGGCGATCGTGGCGCCGGCCGCCTTGTAGTCCTGGTCGCTGAAGCCGATGCCGGCCCCCGCCTTGGTCTCCACCACGACCTTGTGGCCGTGATGCATCAGCTCGCGCACGCTGGAGGGCACGAGACCGACGCGGTACTCGTGGTTCTTGATCTCCTTCGGAACGCCGATCAGCATAGTTTTAACTCCCAGCTTTAGAATCGTCTTGGCATCTGGAACCCTCCCCCGTCTTCGGGGAGGGGAGGGTGGGGGTGCCGCATAAAAATCCCGTCCGCCCTATTTCAACGCGAAACGGCCGGTCCTCCCCAAGGTTCATCCCAGGGGGACCGGCCGCAATCGGAATATGGCCGCGATCAGTCGAGCTTGTTGAGGACGTCGCGCAGGACCGAGACCATCTGGTCGATCTGACTCTTCTCGACGATGAACGGCGGCGACATGGCGATGGTATCGCCGGTGACGCGGGTCAGGACACCGGCCTCGTAGCAGGCGAGGAAGGTCTCGAAGCCGCGGGCGCCGCCCTTGCCGGGCCGCGGCTCGAGCTCGATCGCGCCGATGAGGCCGATGTTCCGGAGATCGACGACGTGCTTGGTGCCCTTCAGGCTGTGGATCGCCTGCTCCCAATAGGGCGAAAGCTCCTTCACCCGGTCGAACAGGTTCTCGTTCTTGTAGATGTCGAGGGCGGCGAGGCCCGCCGCGCAGGCGACCGGATGCGCCGAGTAGGTATAGCCGTGGAAGAGCTCGATCGCATTCTCCGCCGAGGCGCCCATGAAGGTGTCGTAGATTTCCTTCGAGACGATCACGGCGCCCATCGGGATCGAGCCGTTGGTCAGGCCCTTGGCGCAAGTGATGAGGTCGGGCTTCACGCCGAAAAACTCGGTGGCGAAGGAGGCGCCGAGGCGGCCGAAGCCGGTGATGACCTCGTCGAAGATCAGCAGGATGCCGTGCTTGGTGCAGATCTCGCGGAGCTTCTGCAGGTAGCCCTGCGGCGGCACCAGCACGCCGGTCGAGCAGGCGACCGGCTCGACGATGACCGCGGCGATGTTGCTGGCGTCGTGCAGCGCCACCAGCTTCTCCAGCTCGTCGGCGAGATGCACGCCCCAGGTCGGCATGCCCTTCGAGTAGGCCATCTCCTTGGCGTTGTAGGTGTGGGGCAGGTGATCGACGCCGTTCAGGGCGTTGCCGAACCACTTGCGGTTATTGACCATGCCGCCGACCGAGATGCCGCCGAAGCCGACGCCGTGATAGCCGCGGTCGCGGCCGATCAGCTTCTGCCGGGTGCCCTGGCCGCGGGCGCGCTGGTAGGCGAGGGCGATCTT
>DATKNM010000412.1:0-3238 GCA_035541335.1 Binatia bacterium | reverse complement strand
AGGTTGCGGATATCGACACCGAAGCGGTCCGCACCGCCGCCGGCAGCCGCCGCGGCATCCCGCTAACAGCGGACCCCGCCCAGCAGGCCCTGATCCTTCAATGACATAGCAAGGTGAACATTATGACGCTGGATCGGGCGGGCCGACGATCAGTAGGTTCTGCTTGCGGTCGATCCAGTCCCCGGCGGCGAGTTTCTGGAACAGCGGGCGGTCGAGGCCGCGCGGCGCGTGCAGGTCGACGTCCTCCACCACCGCCTCCTGGCGCAGGGCTGCGAAGCGCAGGCGGGCGACCAGGCGCTTGCTCTCGCGCTCGGTCGTCTCGCGCTCGATCAGCAGCGCCAGCCGGTCCTCGAAGGCGAGGGCGGCGATATCGGGCTGTCGTCGCTGCTGCTCCAAAGCCTTCGCCATGCCGGTCAGGCCGAGGGCGAGCAGGCGTTCCTGGGCGGGATGGGCGAGCATTGTCTCTCCTTTCAGTGGTAGTAGCCGCGGCCGCGGATGTTCGCGTGCAGCAGCGGTGCCGCCTCGGCCGGGACATCGGCGGCGTCGTGGAAGGCGCGGTCCAGGCCGGTGCGCAGGATCGAGGCGATCGAGCCGTAGCTGCGCGCGCCGATGCTCAGGCCGCGCTGGCAGGCGGCTTCGAGCCTGGCGTCGCCATAGGTCCGGGCCAGTCGCAGGATGCCCAGGCAGGCCCGGAACCCCTGTTCGGGGTGCGGCTTGCCGCGCAAAATGGCCTCCACCAGGGCGGCAGTGCCGGGGCCGATCGCGGCGGCCGCGGACTGGATGCGCGCCGGGGTCCAACTGGCATAGCGACGGTGCGCGCTCGGCATATGCTCCGGGATCGTGGTGTGCCGGTGCTTCAGCGCCGAGCGCGGGTGCGCCGCCACGCGCTGGCCCGCGTGGAACAGTTCGACCGTGCCGGCGGTGATGCGCGCCTCCACCACCTCGCGGATCAGCCGCGACGGCACCGAGTAGAAGTGGCCCTGCACCTCGACATGGTCGTCCGGGGCCACCCGGCAGCGGCGCCACTCGGCGTAGGCATAGGGTTCGGGCGGCAACGGCAGCAGCGCCGGGCGGTCCAGGCTTTCGAAGAATTCCCGGCGGCTGGCGCCAAGCTTGCGCATCAACCGGGCGTTCAGCTCGCCCAGCAGCTCGCGGATCGCCGCGTTCAGATCACCGAGCGACAGGAAATGGCGGTTGCGCAGCCGGGCCAGGATGTAGCGCTCGACGATCAGCACCGCCGTCTCGACCTTCGCCTTGTCGCGCGGGCGGCGGACGCGCGTCGGCAGCACGGCGGTGCCGTAATGTGTCGCCAGTTCCTGGTAGGTCCGGTTAATCCCCGGCTCGTAGCGGCAGGCCGCCGTCACCCCGGCGCGCAGATTGTCGCAGACCAGAAGCCGCGGCACACCGCCGAGAAAGCTCAGCGCGCTGACGTGCGCCCCCACCCAGTCCGCCAGTCCCTCGCTCCAGCGGGCTTCGGCGTAGGTGTAGTTCGAGGCGCCGAGCACCGCGACGAACACATGCGCCCGGCGCGCCTCGCCGCTCAGGCCGTCGAACACCGGCACGGTGTCGCCCGCGAAGTCGACGAACAGCTTCTCCCCCGCGCCATGGGTCTGCCGCATCGTCGCGCTGATGCCCCGGCGCCAGTCGATGTAGAGGTCACAGAACCGGCTGTAGCCGTAACCGTCCGGATGGGCGGCGCGGTATTCTTCCCAGAGCAGGAGCAGGGTCACGCCACGGCGGCGCAGCTCGGCATGGACGTGGTGCCAGTCCGGCATCGGCTTCGATTGCGGCGTATTGAAGCCGGGCGGGGCAAACAGCCGCCGCTCCAGCGCCGCATCGTCGAGCTCCGGCGGCACAGGCCAGGTGATCCCGATCACCGTCGTCCGGCGCAGATACTCCGCCACCGTCGTGTGCCCGACGCCAACCGCCCGCGCGATCGTGCGCACGCTCGCGCCGCATGCGTGCCGCAGTCGCAGAACCTCTCGAACCTTCCGCATCGACAATCTCTCGGCTGGCATCGTGCTTCCCACCTCTTGGTAGGCCGCACGCTACCGGTCATCGGATCGCCGACTTCGACCCCGGACGCCCCTTCAGGGCTGTCCGGCATCAATCGGAATCACTGTCCCGCTTCCGTCGGAAGCACCGTCCACCTTGCGTCGGAATCGCTGTCCGCCTTTCCCCGGATTCCGCAATGCCCTGCTGCGCCAGATCGAACGCGGCGCGGTCACCGCGCTGGAGGCAATCGACACCCTGCTCGGCGAGGAACTGACCCCGCGCGAGAGCCGCCGCATCCGCATCGCCCTGGTGATGGCCCGCCTCTCGGCGCCGAAGACGCTGGCGGGCTTCGACTTCGCCTTCCAGCCCTCGCTCGACCGCAGCCGCATCATGGCGCTCGCCGAACTGAAGTTCATCGACCGTCACGAGGTCGTGCGCTTCGCCGGGCCGCCCGGCACCGGCAAGTCGCACCTGGCGGTGGCGCTCGGCGTCGAGGCGGTGAAGGCCGCACGCAGCGTGCACTTCATCACCCTCGCCGACCTCGTCGGCAATCTCGCGCGCGCCGAACGCGAGGGCACGCTGCGCGAGAAAATCCGCTTCTACCGCCGCTTCGCGCTGCTGATCGTCGATGAGATCGGCTACCTGCCAGTGGTTCCCGGCGGCGCCAACCTGTTCTTCCAGCTGGTCAACGCCCGCTACGAGCGCGGCGCAATGATCCTCACCTCCAACTGCGGATTCGCCGAATGGGGCGACGTGTTCGGCGACCCCGTGGTCGCCACAGCGCTGCTCGACCGCCTGCTACATCACGCCGTCGTCGTGCAGATCGAAGGCGCCAGCTACCGGCTCCGCCAGCACGCCGACTCGGTGCCCGAGCACATCCGCTCCAAGGCCCTGATCCATCCGCCGCCACTCGCCGCCACGCCAAAGCGCCGCGGCCGACCACCCAAGAACGGAGGCGCCGATCGACAAGACGGATGATCACCACAACCAGCCAACCGGGGAATTTTCAACGCCCCAAACTGGGGAATGTCATCGGACCGTTGACACAGCGTCAGGTCGGCCACCGCCTTGCGCAGCCGCGCATTCTCCGTCTCCAGCAGCTTCAGCCGCTTCACCTGATCCAGTTTCAGCCCACCGTACTTGGCACGCCAGCGGTAGTAGGTCGCCTCCGTCACCCCGATCGAGCGCACCGCCTCGGCCACCGACTTGCCCTGGCCGGTCAGCACCTCAACCTGCCGCAACT
>DATKNM010000411.1:0-2178 GCA_035541335.1 Binatia bacterium | reverse complement strand
GAGCGCCACGAGACCGCGACGGCCGACACCGTCAACCGCTTCCTGATCTGCGCTCCGGAGAATCCCTGCTCGATCGTGAAGTGCTTCGAGATCGCCCGCACCAACGCACGGGCGGTCCGGACCGCGCTCACCAGCGAGATGTGGGACGCGATCAACGGCGCCTGGCTCGAGCTCCAGAGCCTGAACCCGGCGCAGTTGAGCGCGAACACCCTGCCGAAATTCCTCGCCTTCGTGAAGGAGACCTCGCTCAGGGTCGATGGCTCGGGCCACCGCACCATGCTGCGGAACGACGCCTATTGGTTCTCGCGGCTCGGCATCGCCCTCGAGCGGGCCGACAACACGGCGCGTATCCTCGACGTGAAGTACCATATCCTGCTGCCGGAGAACGCGACCATCGGAGGCGGCATCGACTATTCGCAATGGGCGGCGATTCTGCGCGCGGTCTCCGCCCAGACCAGCTATCACTGGGTCTATCGCGAGAGCCTGAAGCCCTGGCTGATCGCCGATCTCCTGATCCTCAATCCGCAGATGCCGCGCTCGCTCGCCGCCTGCTACCAGAGCATCGTCGCCAATCTCGACGAGCTCGCCGGCGCCTATAACAGCGCCGGGCCGGCCCAGCGCGCCGCTCGCACCATCCACCGCCAACTGGCCGCGACCCGCATCGAGCAGGTGTTCCAGCATGGCCTCCACGAATTCATCACCGGATTCATCGGCGACAACAACCGCGCCGGTTCGGCTATAACGGCCCAGTACCTGGTCTAAGCATCCCCGAGTCATGCGCATCCGCATTCACCACGAGACCGCCTATACCTACCAGCAGCCGGCGCAATCGGTTCTGCAGATCCTGCGCCTGACGCCACGGGACCATGATGGGCAATACGTCCGGCGCTGGCGCATCGACCTCGACCATGGCGGCACCCTGCGTGCGCGGGAAGACGCGTTCGGCAACGTGATCCACGTCCTCTCCGCCGACGGCTCTTTCGCCGAATTCAGCCTGGCGGTGGACGGCGAGGTGGAGACCCAGGATACGGCCGGCATCGTCCGCGGCGCGGTCGAGCGCTTCCCGCCGGCGCTCTACCTGCGGGAGACCCCGCTGACCAAAGCCGATGCATCGATCCGGGACTTCGCCAGGGAGGCGGCGGGGCGGTCGAAGAACGGCACGCTCGACCGGCTGCACCGGATTTTGGTCGAGCTGCATGACCGCATGAGCTTCGAGGTCGGCGCCACCGATTCGGGCACCTCGGCCGTGGAAGCCTTCGCGCGGGGCCGCGGCGTCTGCCAGGACCTGACGCATGTCTTCATCGCCGCCGGCCGCGCGCTCGGGATTCCCTCCCGCTACGTCGGCGGCCATCTGTTGCGCTCGGACGACGCCACGGTCCAGGAGGCGGGACACGCCTGGGCCGAGGCTTATGTCGACGATCTCGGCTGGGTCGGCTTCGACCCGGTGAACGGCCTCTCGCCGACCGACGCCTATGTCCGGGTCGGCATCGGCCTCGACTACTTGAGCGCGGCGCCGGTCCGCGGCGTGCAGAGCGGCGGATCGGCGGAGAAGCTCGCCGTCCTGGTCACGGTCGACCAGGCGGCGCAACAACAACAAACCTGATCTGGGACGGAACGGATGACCTATTGCGTCGGCCTGCTGGTGGAGGAGGGGCTGGTCCTGATCTCCGACACCCGCACCAATGCCGGAATCGACAACATCGCCTGCTTCCGCAAGCTGCATCTCTTCGAGACGCCCGGCGAGCGCATTCTGGCGATCGCCAGCTCCGGCAATCTCTCCATCACCCAGGCCGTGCTCGGCCTCCTGAGCGAGGGCTTCGTCAATCCGGAGACCGGCGAGACCGAGACACTGGCGAAAGCGCCGAGCATGTTCCATGCGGCACAGATGGTCGGCCGCGCGGTCCGTGAGGTCTATCGCGTCGACGGGCCGAGCCTGGAGCAGCACAACTCGACCTTCGACGTCGCGCTGCTGCTGGGCGGCCAGATCAAAGAACGGCGGCTGCGACTCTTCATGATCTACAGCGCCGGCAACTTCATCGAGGCGACGCCCGACACGCCCTATCTCCAGATCGGCGAGCACAAATACGGGAAGCCCGTGCTGGATCGCGCCGTAACCTACCAGACCGACATCTACGACGCCCTGAAGATCGGGCTCATCTCCATGGATTCCACCATGCG
>DATKNM010000410.1:0-16830 GCA_035541335.1 Binatia bacterium | reverse complement strand
GCGGCCGCGACGCTCTCGGCGTCGAAGGTCAGGCCGAGATAGTTGTTGCTGCCGCAGAGGATGGTGTGCCGGCCTTCGATCTCCGCCTCGGTCGCGGAGAGAATGCGGTCCATCTTCACGCCGAACGGATCGGCGCCGCAGCTCTTGATTTGCCCGTGCGCCGCGCGCAGGCCTTCGAAACGGTCGAACAGTCCCATCGTTACGCCCCCGCCTTTGAATCGCGGATGGCCTTCGCGAGCTGGCCGACAGTGGCGATCTCCGGCACCATGTTCAGCGGAATCGACACGTCGAACTTGTCCTCCAGCACCATCAAAAGGTCCATCACTGCGAGCGAATCGAGATTGAGGTCACGGGCAATCTCGGTATCGGCGGTGATCGGCGCATCCGACTTCTTGAAGGGCAGGAGCGCATTGATGATCTCGGCGAGGACGGTGTCCTCGGTCAGTGCTTCCGTGCCCATGATTGCGACTGCAGCCAATCTGCCTACCTAGATCTTTTTCCCGGGGAATCCCGACGTGGCCCCAACTCCCCGCGTCGACTGTGTAAGACGCGGACGGGAAACTTGTGGCCAATTTGGTTAGCTTCGTGAAATGACAATTTGTTACCAAATGTAACATTCGGCCATTTTCAATGGGTTGGCGGCCGATCTTGTTGTAAGGATGGTTAACGGGCCCTAGGTTTGAGCCAACCGGCGGCGCGATATCCGGCGATGGTGTCCCGGAATCCTTCCGCAAGTGCGAAGGCCGGATGCCATGATGTTTCGGCCTCCAGCCGAGGACCGGAGGCGACCCAATCCGGGTGGTAGAGCTCGCCGAGCTTGTCGAGACAGAGGGCGGTGACCGGCCCCCCGAGGCTCCGATGCGCCTCGACCGCCGCCGCGACGACCGTCATGACCGGCCGCGGCAGGCGGATCGATCGAACCTGTCGGCCGAACGCTTGCGAAAGTGCCAGGGAGATCTCCGGCCAGGAATAGCCTCCAGAATGGCCGTCATCGACTTCATAGAGCGGGCGCTGCGGCGGGGTCTTGAGGGCAGCCGCAATGGCCGTGGCCAGATCCTGGACATGGATCAGCGAGAGCCGGGCGCCCGACGCCGCCGGCACCGGGCAGAGCCCGGCCGCCGCCGCGCGGAACATCGGTAGGATCTCCGTGTCGCCGGGACCATAGACCGCCGGCGGGCGGATGATGGTCAGCGGCTGCCGCTCGGCAATCGCCGTGATCGCCTCCTCGCCGCCGCGCTTGCTGGCGGCATAGGGCGAGAGCTGCGACGCCCGGGCCGCGAGGGAGGAGATGTGGATCACGGGGATCCGCGGCGCGGCGTCCGACAGGGCGGCCGCCACATGCCGCGTGCCCTCGACGTTGACGACCTGGAAGTCGCGCGCATGTCGCGCCTTGATGATGCCGGCGACATGGACCAGGGCATCGGCGCCGGTGACGAGTCGACGGAGGGCCAGGGCGTCGTCGAGATCGCCCAGCACCAGCTCGACGCGCGCCGTCTCCGGCAGTGACGGCGGCATGCGGCGGGTGAGGACGCGGACTTGCCGGCCTGATTCCGCCAGCGTGCGGACGAGGCGTGCGCCCACGAAGCCGGTCGCGCCGGTGACAGCGATAAGCCGCGGCGCCGGCTGGGGCTCGGCCGGCTGCGGCATCGATCAGACGGCCGCGGCTGCGTCGGCGCGGTCGTAGACGCCGCCGAGGAAATTCACTTTGGCCCGGGCCCGGCTGAGTTTGCCCGACGAGGTCTGCGGCAGGCCGTGCGGCGGCACCAGCACGACGGTGGTCTCGACCGCCATCGATTTCTGCAGCACGGCGGCGACTTCGGCCTTCAGGCGCTCCCGGGCCGCGGCGTCGGTGGATCGGCACTGCACCAGCACGACGATGCGCTCGGCGTCGCCGTCGGCAGCATTCTCGACCGAGATCGCGGCGACGTCACCGCGGCGCAGCTCGGCGATCGCGTCCTCGGCCGCCCATTCCAGGTCCTGCGGCCAGATGTTGCGGCCGTTGAGGATGATGAGATCCTTGGCGCGGCCGGTGATCACGATCTCGCCGTCGAGCAGATAGCCGAGATCGCCGGTGTCGAGCCAGCCCTCGGGCGAGAGCGTCTCGCGGGTAAGCTCGGGCTGGCGGAAATAGCCGGTCATCACGCTGGGGCCGCGGAAGAAGACGCGGCCGATGCGGCGCTCCGGCAGCTTCTGGCCGGCGGCGTCGCGGACCTCGATCTCGTGTCCCGGCAGCGCCGGGCCGCAGGCGACGAAGCCGCGGGCGTCGGGACCGGCGCCGGCCGGCTCGGCGCGGTCGCGCTCGAGCCCTTCGCGGGCGACGTAGTCGACGACATAGCGCGTCTCCAGCGGCGCAAAGGTCATGGCGAGGGTGGTCTCGGCCATGCCGTAGCTGGGGCAGAAGGCGGTGTCGCGGAAGCCGAACGGCCCGAAGGCATCGGCGAAGCGCTTCAGCACCGCATGCTGCACCATGTCGCCGCCGATCCCGGCGGCGCGCCAGCAGGAGAGATCCGCCTTGAAGTCGCTGCCGTCCCGCAAGCGTCGGACGCAGAGGTCGTAGCCGAAGCTCGGACTGTAGGCGAGGGTGGCGCGATGCTCGGAGATGAGCTGCAGCCAGGTCAGGGAGCGGCGCGCGAAGTCACGGGTTGCGAGATAATCGGTGGAGAGCTGGTTCAGCATCGGCGACAGCATGAAGCCGACCAGGCCCATGTCGTGATAGAACGGCAGCCAGGACGCGCAGCGGTCGCCCGGCCGGACCTGGAGCCCGTGATTGCCGATCGCATAGGCGTTCGCCATCAGCACGCGCTGCGGGATGTCGATGCCCTTCGGGAAGCGCGTGCTGCCGGAGGAATATTGGAGATAGCTCTGCTCGTCCTTCGAGAACGGCGTGGGGTCGCCGGCCGCGTGAGTCAGGGCCGCGAAATCCCCGGGACCGCCGGCCATGCGGAGCGGCAGGCCCTCCACCGCCTCGCGCAGGAACGGCAGCAGCTCGTCGGTGGACCAGGCGGCGACCGCGCCGCAGCCCTCGATCTGGCTGCGGAGCTGCTCGATATAGGCGGCGCGACCGCCGAGGCTGGTCGGGATCGCCACCGGCACCGGCAGGATGCCGGCGTATTGGGTCGCCATGAAGGCGACGCAGAATTCCGGATCGGTGTCGGCGATCAGCACCATGCGGTCGCCGCGCGCGAGGCGGAGCCCGGAGAGACGGCGCGCAAGATCGCGCGCCCGCTCGGCGAGGTCGCGATAGGGGAGGACGCTCTTCAGCTCGCCGCGGGCGGAGAAGAAATTGAAGCCGGCTTCTCCGCGGGCTGCGTAATCCAGCCCCTCCCACAGCGTCTCAAAATCCGCCCGCCGCAGCGCCAGAGAGGCGTTGCCCGTGGGCGTGGGCATTGGTTTCATCGGGACCTTAGGTCGCACAAATGATAGGTTGCGAAGGGGCGGCATGGCCCCTAGGTTTTGTGTGTCCATAGCAAATGTCCGGTCTGATCACAAGGCAGGGGGCGCCTGGGCAGGGTTGCCCGGCAGCGCTGCCATCCATACGGATGGGCCGGCGTCACCCTGCGCCCGAGGATCCGGTCGCCGAGGCCGGGACGTGACGATCGAGGCATGAGGAACGCATTTCGCATCTTCTTTTACGGTGGCTGGCGCCGCGAACTGCTGGTCGTCGCCATGGTGCTGCTGACCGGCGCGGTCGAGGGCATCGGCATCGCCAGCCTCTGGCCGATCGTGTCCTCGCTCTCCGGCGAAGGTGCCGCGGTCCCGACGCACTCCATGAGCCGGGTCGTCACCACGATCCTGGATGCAGTCGGCCTGCCGCCAACCCTGGAGGTCCTGCTGCTGCTGGTCGCCGCCGTGGCGCTGCTGCGCTTCGCGCTGACCGCCGTGGGCTCGATCTTCGTCGGGCGGTCGGTGGCGCGGGTGGCGACCGAGCTTCGGCTTCGGCTGATCAATGCCGCGGTCCGCGCCCGCTGGTCCTATTTCATCAGCCAGCCGACTGCGAAGTTCATGACCTCGATCGGCTCCGACGGGATCAGGATGATGGCGGCCTATCGTGCCGCCGGCAACGCGATCGCCTATATGACCAAGACCGCGGCCTATCTCTTCATGGCGTTCTGGCTTTCCTGGCAGTTCTTCCTGGCGGGGATCGCGATCGCCGTCGTGCTCTGGCTCGGCGTCAGCCGCTTCATGCGCATGGCGAAGGCCGCCGGGCGCGGCAAGACCAAGCACACCTATCTCTTGAACAAGGGCATCACCGACGCGCTCACCAACATCAAGGCGCTGAAGGCGATGAACCGCCAGGGCTTCGTCGCGCAGTCGTTCGTGCGCAACATCGAGAATCTGCGCGATGCGGTCGCGGCCGAAACCTACAGCGAGGCTGCGATCGGCACGATCCAGGGGCCGCTCCTGTCCCTCTTCGTGCTCGGCGGCATCTACGTCGCGCATCGCTTCTTCGGGATGGATCTCGCGCAGATGATCGGCTCGGTGCTGCTCTTGAGCGGCATGGCGCAGGCGCTGGGCCAGGTGCGAAGCGCGATGCAGCGCGTAATGGTGGACGGGCCGGCCTTCTGGTCGCTGATCCGGCTGATCGACGCGACCGAGGCCGAGGCCGAGCCGGTCCTGGGAGGCGTGGCGCCCAGCTTCGATGCCGGCTGCCGCTTCCAGCGCGTCAGCCTCGCCTATGACGAGACACCGGTGCTCGACCATGTCGACATCGAGATTCCATCACATGCGGTCACCACGGTGATCGGAGCGTCCGGCGCCGGGAAGACCACGATCGCCGATCTGCTTGCAGGTCTCATCCGGCCGACGGCGGGGCGCGTCATGGTGGCCGGAACGGATCTCGCTGCGATCGACACGGCAGCCTGGCGCCGCAAGCTGGGCTACATCCCGCAGGAGACCATCCTGCTGAACGACACGGTTGCGAATAACGTGAGCCTCGGCGACACGACGATCCCGCAAGAGCGGGTGGTCGCCGCACTCGAGGCGGCCGGCGCCTGGGACTTCGTCTCGGCCTTGCCGGGTGGCCTCGATTACGTCATCGGCGTGCGCGGCAGCCTGCTCTCCGGTGGCCAGCGCCAGCGGCTCTCGATCGCCCGCGCGCTCTGCAACGATCCCGAGCTGCTGATTCTCGACGAGGCGACCAGCGCGCTCGACCGCGAGACGGCGGTCGAGATCGCCGCCGGCATCCGCCAGCTGGGGGGTGAAAAGACCATTCTCGCCATCACCCACCAGCCGATCTGGGTCGATGCGGCCGATCGGGTCTATGAGATCCGGGCCGGCGTGGTGCGGCCGGTCGACTCGGCTAGTGCGCTGAAGCCGCGGCCTGCGTGAGGCCGACGCGTTCCAGCTGTTCGACGGTCCCGCCGGCCACGCGATAGACCCGATCCGCGATATCGACCCAGGCCGCCTGATGGGTGATGGCGAGCACGGTCAGGGTGCCGGCTTGGCGGCGCACGGTCTGGCAGATCTCGGCTTCGGTGGCGGGATCGAGCGCACTGGTCGCCTCGTCGAGGATCAGCAGCGTCGGGCGGTGGACCAGCGCGCGCGCCAGTGCGATCCGCTGCCGCTGGCCTCCCGAGAGCTTGGCGCCCCGCTCGCCGACCGGGGTGCGGATCCCTTCCGGCAGGCTGTCGACAAAATCCAGTGCGCCGGCATCCTCCAGCGCCTGCCGCACGTCCGCGTCGGTGATGGCCGGGTCGCCGAGCGCCACGTTCTCGAAGATCGTGTCGCTGAACAGCAGCACTTCCTGCGGCACATATCCGACCATGCTGCGCCACTGCCGCATGTCGATGCTGTCGAGCGCCGCGCCGTCGAGAGTGATGGTGCCGGTATCGACCTCGATCAGGCCGAGCAGCAGGTCGGCGATCGTGGTCTTGCCGGAGCCGGATTCGCCCAGCAGCGTGGTGATGCATCCCGCCGGGATCTCCAGCGAAACATCCGTCAGCACCGGCTTCTCGTCGTAGGCGAAGCCGACGCCCCGGAAGGCGGCGCCCTGCCGCAAGGTCGGCGCGGCGGTTCCGGTGAAGGCCTCGGCGGCCGCCCGGGCCTCCCCGATGGTGGCCTTCAGCGCCCAATACGAGCTCTCGGACATGGCGGTCTCCTGCAGCGAGCGCTGCACCGCGGAGACGCTGCTCATCAGCCGGAGGAGCAGAATGCCGGAGACGCCCATGGCGCTGAGATCGAGGCCGAGCCGATGGTAGGTGTAGACGGCGGCCACCAGCGCCAGCACGATCAGCAGGTCGGGAAGGGCGTTCGCCAGCTGCTGTGACACCACGAGGTCGTACATGGCGCGGCGGATCGACCGCGTCTCGCGGGCGAGGCCGGCGATCAGGCTCTCGTGCCGATGCATCGCCTTGATCGGCTTGAAGCCGGTGATCACATCGCCGAAATCGCTCACCAGGCTGCGCATCGCAATCAACTGCTTGCGGCCGGCCCGGCGCGCGCTGCGGACGAAGTGGCGGTTGACCAGGCCGAGCCCGATGCCGAGGAGCAGGGCGACCCCGGCGGCGCGCCAGTCGATCAGCAGCCCGATCAGGCAATAGATCGCGGCGCGGATCAGGCTGGCGAGGACGTTGAGCGAGGTCTTGTAGACGTAGGACGCCCAGTTGGTCTCGCTGTTGACGGCGGAGATGAAGCGGCCGACCGGGTTGACGGTGAAATAGGACCAGCGTGCCTGCAGCACGCTGTCCAGTACCTGCTTGCGGAAATCGGTGGCGCTCTCCGCCACCATGCGGCCGACCACCCGCGACGTTTGCTTCGCAAGCACGGCCCGCGCCGTCATGCAGACCGCGAAGACCAGGACCAGCGCGCCGAATTCCTTCGGCAGGTGCAGGAAGTCGAGGGCGGCGAAGATGAAGCGCTCGAGCGGGCTCGGCGAGTGGGTCTCTCCGGTCGTCACCGTCTTCAGGATCGGCAGCAGCGTGCCGATGCTGAGTCCTTCGAGAAAGCTGCCGACCGTGAGTGCCAGAATCAACGGCAACTGGCGCCGGAAACCATGCTGCCGCAGCACCCGGAACGCATTGGCCAGGGCCGAGGAGTTGATGACCTGGTCTTCTCTCAATCCGGGGCGGCTCATTGGGGCGATTCGGCGCGACGACCTTTCTGGGCTGATGGTCGGTCGCGGCCTACTTAACACCCACCCCCCGCTTGTCAACGTCCGGATCGTGGAGCGATTGCAGACTTTGCGACAAAACCGCGCGATTTCCGGGGCTTGGATTGCGCACTGCAACGTCGAAACCTATCATGGCGGCAGGCCGGGATGCGCGCGCATCCTTGAGGGGGCAGAGGGCGGAGAGCAGCGGCATGGAATGCAAGGTCTTCATCCAGACGAATGACGAGCAGTATCTCGGCGCGCTGATCGCGGCTTACGCGCTGCGCCGGAACAGCCGTCATGCGGACAAGTTCTCGGTGGAGCTGATGCACACCCGGGATCATCCGTGGCTCGGGCGCCATGTCGGGCAGCCGTTCCTCCGGGGCGAGGAGCACCGGGTCTGGAAACGCAGCGATCTCCAGTCGTTCACGCCGCTCCGATTCATGCCGCCGAAGCTGATGGGTTATTCGGGGCGCGCGGTGGTGATCGATCCTGACTGCTTCGCGCTCGCCGACGTCTGGGAGCTGTTCTCGCGCGACATGCAAGGGAAGGCGCTGATGTGCCGCTGGCGGCCCGCCTTCAAGGACCTCGCCGGCTATCGCGCTTCCAGCGTCATGTTGTTGGACAACGCCAAGCTGACCCATTGGGACGCGGAGAAGACCTTCGACGAGCTCTTCGCGTTCAAGACGGACTACATGAAATGGATCAAGCTGGAATACGAGCCGGAGGAGACCGTCGGGCTGCTCGAGCCGGAATGGAACGATTTCGACAACCTGACCCCCTCGACCAAGATCCTGCACAACACCTATCGCCGCACCCAGCCGTGGAAGACCGGCCTGCCGGTCGATTTCACCGTGCGGCTGAAGCGCAAGAAGGCGAAGGGTTTCCCCGCCAACATCCTGCAGGCGGTGAAACGGTTGGGGAAGGAAGAAAAACCCAACACCTATCTGCCGCATCCCGACCCCAACCAGGAGCAACTGTTCTTTTCAATGTTGGGCGAATGCCTCGATCAAGGCATCATCGACGTCGATCTGGTGAAGCGGGAGATGGCCGCCGACCACATCCGCCACGACGCCCTCGACCTCTGCCGGCGGCGTGCGGCGTGACCTCCTGATGGCGAGACGCCCTGATTGAGTGGCTACCCGGCGGCGACGGTTTGCCGCTGCGACCTGAAAATCCTGGCCTTGGACGCAACCGGACACGTACCGTTCGGCTTGAAGCGGGTGAGGTGCGTTTGGAGAGACCGGCATGGCGGCAATGACGGCGACGGCGAGCGTTGCGCAGGAGGGGCTGGAGGTGCCGCGCCTGCTTGCGAATGTGCGCGCCGAGGACGTGCTCGACCAGCCCTATGCCCACTACGCCACCGGCGCCGCCGTGCCGGCGGAGACTTACGCCGCTCTGGAGGCGGATTTCCCCAGCCTGGACATGATCGTCGAAGGCCGCGCCGGATATACCAACAATCAGGCCGTGCGGATGACGGTGAAGCAGGTGCTGAACGACCGCCGCATCTCGCCGCTCTGGCGCGAGTTCTTCGAGTATCACACCTCGGCGGAATACTGGCGCGACGTGGTCCGCCTGTTCGGCGACCGGTTCCGGCGCGCGTTTCCCGACCTCGAGGCTGAGGTCGGCCGGCGTTACGAGGACTGGCGCGTCATGCCGCGCGGCTTCGGCGGCGACGCCGACATCCACCTCGACTGTCAGTTCGTGATGAACACGCCGGTGACCGAGGTCAGCAGCGTGAAGACCGCCCATGTTGATCTCTGCGACAAGATCTTCAGCGCGCTGTTCTACTTCCGCGACGTCCGGGACGAGACCACCGGCGGCGATCTCGAGATCTATCGCTGGCGGCGCAGCCCGCGCTTCATCAAGCACCGCACCATGGACCGGGATATCGAGAGGGTGAAGGTCGTCGACTACGCGGCCAACGCCTATGCCTGCTTCCTCAATTCCGAGCAGGCGGTGCACGGGGTCAGCCCGCGCGGCGTGACACAGGTCCCGCGGCGCTACATCAACTTCATCGCCGAGTTGCCGATCAAGGCGTTCCGCCCAAAGCAGCTCAACAAATGGCAGAAGCTCTGGTACCGCAACGACGTCGCGGCCGCATCGCAGGACGAGCGATACTAGTCCAGCCGTACCGTCTTCGCCGCGACCTCCGCAGGCCCGCGCGGCCGGAGATGCGCGCGCTCGATCGCCAGGATCCAGAAGGTGCGGCCGGCGTGGTAGAGCACCGTCGCGGCCTGCCAGGCGACGATGAGATAGAAGGCCTCGCGCCCTAAGCCGATCAGGTAGCCGACGGTGAAGAGCGGCAGGCTGATGTTGCGCCGAGCGATGAAGCTTCGGACCACGCCGTCCATGCGCGAATGGGTGTGGAAGGCGCGCTTGAACACCCGGGGATAGATCTTCAGCACCAGCCGGTCGATCACGTAGAGCACGAAGATCGCGATCGCCGCCCGGGCGAGGGCGGAGTGCCAGCCTTCCGGACCGAAGCCGAGCCCGTAGGCCCAGGAGAGATACCAGAAGGGCGGGTGGACCATGTCGAGGCCGTGGTCCATGAAATTGCCGAGCCGGCTGTCGGTGAAGGTGAGACGGGCGAGCTTGCCGTCCACCGAATCCAGGACGCTCATGCCATAGGCCATGAGGAAGCCGACGATCATGTGGCCGGTGGCCCAGCACGGAATGGCGCCGAGTGCGAGGATGATGCTGACCAGCGTCACCCAATTGGGGTGAATATGCCAGCGCGCCAGCGGCCGCACCATGAGCCAGACCAGCGGCGGGTAAACATAGCGGGTGAAGAGATCCGTCGAGCCCTTGTAATTGGACCAGAACAGGAAGCGCTCGAGCCTGGCGGCGCGTTCTCGGCTCTCGACCTTGAAGAGATGCCAGGGCAGGGTGCGGCGCAGCCGCCGGACGAAGCCCTGGAACTCCTCCTCCTTCAGCATGGAGACGCGCTCCGCCTGCACCAGGAGCCGCGTCAGCGCCGCAAGATCCTTCGGCCCCGCCGTCAAAGCCGCGTCGACGATGCCGGGGTCCGGCATGAGATAGAGCACCGCCGCGTCGTCGTCTCGCTCGCGGGGCAGCACCGCGGTCGATTGCGTGCGGCCGGCGAGCGTCGCCGCCAGGCGCGGATCGGCGAGGGTGGTTGCATCCAGCAGCAGCAGCGGGGCGTCCGCGCGCGCGATCACGCGGCGCAGGCGATCGGCGAACGTATCGCCGTCGCGCTGCCATTCGATCGGCAGGAGCCGCAGGCGGGCGTTGTGGAGCTTCGGTTCCGGGGCGTTGCGCGGGAGCTCGACCACGACCTTGGCCGGCGCCTGCGGCAGGCGGCGGACGGCGTGAAGGTGCCGCTCCAAGAGGCTGAGGCCGAAGATAGGCGGTGCCGCTTCGGCGGCTGCGTCAATCCAGACGATCATGGGTGATCAGGCCTCGCTCGTGCCGGCATGTTTGGCGGCGAGGCAGTCCCGGATCTTCGCGACCACCATGTCGCGTTCCTCCTTGGGCAAGCGGCGAGGCGCCCAGCCGCGCGCTTCGTCCCGCACCGGCAGCAGCGGACGGGCGAGCCCGGCCTTGTAGAGCTGCCGGTCGAAGGCATCGACGCTGCGCCGCGGACGGGCGCGGCCGAGGCGGGTCAAGGCGTCGTAGGCGGTATCGACCACGTCCGACCGCAGCCCGGCCAGCAGCCGGCGTTCGCGGCGGCGGTGGAAATAGCGCTTGATGCTCTTCGTGATCCCGCCGCCTTCGCGCCGGGGGCGGCGCGGCACTTCGAACACATAGACCGGCTTCGTCATATCGACGGCCTCGGCGATCATCGAGACGCTGTCGTTGGTGACGATGAAGTCGTCGGCCAGCTTCAGGAGCGCGCGATAGGGATTGGGCGCCTGGCGCGACCAACGATAGAGATAGTGGCGCGCGCCCAGTTCCCGCTCGAAGAGATCGGCGATCTCGACCGGCGTGCGGGGGCTGGTGGTGACCAGCAGCGTTCCGGTGGGACCGACATGGGTCTTGGCCAGCGAGACCAGCTCGGCGCCTACCTGCCGGTCGAAGCGGAGCTGCGCGGTCGGGCCCCCGACGAGGACCGCGGTCCAGGGCCGCGGCAGGCTGCGGAACCGCTCTTCCCAGCGCTTGGCTTCCTCCGCGAGCTCGGCCTCGTCATGCATGATGATCGGCAACATGAGCCTGGTGACGTTGCGCGCCGCGGGCAGGGCGTATTGCGGCGTGGTGACGATGAGGTCGAAATGATTGAAGGCCACGCGCGGCCGGCCGAGATGCACGTTGAGCAGGCGTCCGCCGGTCTGGTCCTTCAGCCAGCGCGAGGCCGGCGCCGCCCGTCGGCCGACGGCGATGACGACGTCCGGCCAAGGTGGCGTGAGCGCGTCGCTCACGGCGAGGTCGATGCCGATCAGGCTCGATCCGCGGTCGCGCAGCGGCACGTCGCAGTCCGGGTCGTAGTGCAGCTGCTTGATCTCCGAGCGCCAGCCGAGGTCCTGCTGGAGAGCGCGCCCCAGGGCCAGGACCTGGGCATTGTCGCCCTGGCGCTCGCCGAGCAGCAGCCAGACCCTGGGGCCGGCCGGCATCGGCTCGGCCTCGGAATTAACGATTCGCAGATGGCGTGGTCGCGACTCGGTCACGTTGGTTCCTGCGGCCCCGCTGCCCTATGCGGCCTAGCCGTCCGGTGGGATGGCGCGGAAGCTAACAGAGCGATGCTCCAGCGCCAAGACCCGTGGGTCGGTCTGTCGCAGCCGGTTCCCGACGACCGGTGCTGCATGTGCGCGCCTTCACAAGGCCACGATTTCGCCGTCAGTTCGGCGGGGCACCTGGCGTATAATTCCGCTGTCCATTCCGTGCGCACCACGGTGTTCTGGCGCGAACCGGAAGGGCGCGTGTCGCGACCAATGTCACGACCGAGTATGACTTTCACCCCCGGGGGCCCGACTTCCATGAAATGCGTCCAGCGCGTCCTGCTTGCCATCCTGTTGTTGACGGTGGGCCGGATCGCTTTTGCTGCCGATCTCACCGACATCGACAGGAATGCCCAGGCCTATCGCGACCAGATCATCGCCGCCGTGGCGGGGATGGATCCGCAGTTGGTCGATCTCCGGCTCAGCGAGGCGACCGAGGCGGAGCAGAAGGGGCTGTGGAACGAGGCCGCGGGCAAGCTGAAGCAGGCGATCGGCCTGGGGCGCGAGACCTCCGCCGCCTGGCAGAAGCTCTCGGAATGTGAGGAGAAGGCGGGATCGCTGGAAGAGGCGGCGAGCGCCGCCTACCTCGCGTCGCAATCCGCCGTCGGCGATGCCCGCGGCAAGGCGCTGCTGCGGGTCGGTACCCTGCTGGACCATGCCGGCAAGGCCGATGCGGCGATCGTCGCCTATCAAGCCGGGCTGAAGATCACCTGGGATTCCGACGCGAACGACCGGGTCGGCCAGCTCCAGGCCGCCCAGACCTTCCGTCCGGTCAACAGCCGGCTGGAGATGGCCGGCGACACGCCGCGGGCCTGCATCGAGTTCAAGGGGCTGCTCAAGGAGCCCGACCAGCTGAAGTACCAGGACTATGTCCGCGTCGAACCGCAGGTCGATGCCAGCTTCGCTCTCGCCGATACCGGCACCACGCTCTGCATCGCCGGCCTCGATTTCGGCACCGAATATCATGTGAAGCTGTTGCAGGGCCTGCCGTCGGCCAATGGCGAGCAACTGGCCGAAGGCGAGGACATCAACTTCGCGGTGGGCGACCGCGACCCCAGCATCGGCTTCCGCGACAGTGCCTATGTGCTCCCGAAGGTCGGCAGCACCGGCGTGCCGGTCATCACCGTCAACACCGAGCGTGTCGCTTTGCGCCTGATGCGGATCAACGACCGCAAAGTGGTTGACCAGATCGTCGACCAGCGTTTCCTGGTCAACCTCTCCGGCTACGACGCCGAGGACCTGGTCGACCGTTCCGGCGAGCTGGTCTGGAAGGGCTCGATGGCGGTGGAGAACGTCCGCAACAAGCGCGTCGTCACGGCCTTCCCGATCCAGGACGTGGCGCCGGCGGCGAAGCCCGGCATCTACGTGTTGATGGCCTCGACCTACCGGCCCGGCGAGGACGACAAGGAGAACCAGGACTATCGCTGGAATGCCCAGGCGACCCAGTGGCTCGTGGTCTCCGATCTCGGCCTCACGACCTTTTCCGGCAGCGACGGCCTCACCGTGGCCGTGCATTCGCTGGAAAGCGGCGATCCCCTGAATCGGGTCGATGTGAAGCTGATCGCCCGCGACAACGAGGTGCTGGCGACCGTGCAGAGCGACCGCTCGGGCTTTGCGAAGTTCGATCCCGGCCTGCTGCGCGGCGAGGGCGGCCGCACCGCGACGGCGGTCATGGCCTTCCGCAAAGACGGCGACTTCAGTTTCCTCGACCTGACGCGCGGAGCGTTCGATCTCTCCGACCGCGGCGTCGGCGGGCGCGCCATGCCGGGCGACACCGACCTCTTCTTCTACGCAGACCGCGGCGTCTACCGCCCGGGCGAGACCGCTCACATGGTGGCACTGCTGCGCGACCAGGGAGCGAAGGCGGTCACCGGCCAGCCGGTGATGTTCCGGGTGCTGCGCCCGGATGGCGTCGAGAGCACGCGCTACACCGAAGTGAAGGATGAGGGCGGCGGCTATCAGCTCGACATCCCGATCGCGGCCACCGCGCGGACCGGCAACTGGACGCTGGAAGCCTATCTCGATCCCGCGGGCCAGCCGATCGCCAGCATGAGCTACCTGGTGGAGGACGTGGTCCCGGCGCGGATCGAGACCGAGGTGAAGCCGTCGGTCGATACCCTGGTGCCGTCGATGGAGGGCAGCGTCTCGGTCGGCGCCAAGTTCCTCTATGGCGCGCCGGCCGCGGACCTGCCGGTGAAGGCCGATCTCACCATCGCGAAAGACGACGATCCCTTCCCGGAGCTCGCCGGCTATCGCTTCGGCCTCGCCGACGAGAAGGTCGAACCGGTCCGGCAGACGCTCGACGACGCCAGGACCGACGACAAGGGTCACGTCGACCTGCCGCTCGACGTGGGCGAGTTGCCGGATACCGCGCAGCCGCTGGCGGCGACGTTGCGGGTGGAGGTCTATGAGTTCGGCGGCCGGCCGGTGATCAAGTCGGTGAAGCTGCCGATCCGCAATCATCCCTTCAGCATCGGCATCAAGCCGCTGTTCGAGGGTGACGAGGCGCCCTCGGGCGGCGTCGGCTTCGAGATCATGGCGGTCGATGGCGATGGGAAGCCGATCGACCATCCCGGACTCTCCTATCGCTTCGTCGAGGAGGACTGGGACTACCAGTGGTACTACGCCAGCAACGCCTGGGACTATGACGTGGTGGTGCGGGACAAGGGCGTTTCCAACGGCACGGTCGACGCCACCGCGGCCAGCCCGGCCAAGATTTCGGTCAACACCGATTGGGGCCATTATCGCCTGGAGGTATTCGACGCGGCGACCGGCACCGCGAGCTCGATCCGGTTCTTCGCCGGCTGGTGGGCGAAGCCCGGCACGGCGACCACGCCGGACCGCATGCAGGTGGTCGCCGACAAGGATCTCTATCAGGCGGGAGACACTGCGGAGGTGCGCCTCGGCGCGCCGTTCGCCGGCCAGGCCATCGTGACGATCGCCACCGATCGCGTGCTCGAGAACCGCCTCATCGACGTGCCGGCCGCCGGCACCAGCATCAAGGTGAAGGTCGATCCGCACTGGGGTGCCGGCGCCTATGTGCTGGTCAACGCCTTCCGACCGGGTCGCTCCGAGGGAGCGGCCGCGGACCAGCACGGGCCGGGGCGCGCCATCGGCACGGCCTGGCTCGCGATCGATCCCAAGCCCCGGCAGCTCCAGGTCGCGATGACCCTGCCCGACAAGGTACTGCCGCGGCAGAGCATCGACGTGCCGGTCGCGGTCTCCAACCTCTCCGGCGGCGCTGCGTTCCTGACCGTCGCCGCCGTGGACGAGGGCATCTTGCAGCTCACCGACTTCAAGAGCCCGGATCCGGTCGGCTACTTCTTCGGCAAGCGTCGGCTCGGCCTCGACATCCGCGACCTCTACGGCCAGCTGATCGACGGCAAGGAAGGCAAGCGGGGCGAGATCCGCGAGGGCGGCGACGAATCCGGCCTCGGCAATCGCGGCGCGCCGCCGGAGATCAAGCTGGTGGCGCTGTTCTCCGGCCTGGTGAAGCTCGACGACACCGGCAAGGCGACCATCAAGCTCGCGATCCCGGACTATAACGGCCGCTTGCGGCTGATGGCGGTCGCCTATGACGGCGCCAATGTCGGCGCTGCCGAAGCCCCGCTGGTGGTGCGCGATCCCGTCGTGGCGCTCGCCTCGACGGCGCGCTTCCTGGCCCCCGGCGACCAGAGCGCCTTCGCGCTCTCGGTGCAGAACCTCGACGCACCGGCCGGCACCTATCATGTCGCGCTCACTGCCTCGGACGCGGTGCAGCTCGGCGACGGCGCCAGCTTCGATGCGGACCTGAAGTCCGGCGACACGGTCTCGAAGTCGATCCCGCTGCTCGGCCGCAGCATCGGCACCGGCACGGTCACCATGGCGATCACCGGCCCCGGCGGCTTCGCGCTGGCCCGCGATGTCACCATACCGGTGCGTCCGGCGCAGACGCCGATGGCGCAGAGTCTCGCGAGGGTGCTGCAGCCGGGCGAGAGCTTCACGCTCGCGAAATCGGCGCTGACGCCGTTCCTCGGCGAGACCGCCGCCTTGCAGGCCTCGGTCAGCGCGCGGCCCAACCTCGACGTGCCGCGCGTGCTCGCCGATCTCTCGCACTACCCCTATGGCTGCCTGGAGCAGACCACCAGCATCGCCTTTCCGCTGCTCTACGTGCATGAGCTGGCGGACGTCTGGGGGGTGAAGGACGAGTACGTCACCGGCGACAAGGAGCGGATCCAAGCCGCGGTCGACCGCGCCTTCGAGCACGAGCGGAGCGACGGCGAGTTCGGGCTCTGGAGCGGCTCCGATCCCGCCGACAAGTGGCTCTCCGCCTATGCCATGGACTTCCTGACCGAGGCCCAAGCGCAGGGTTATCGTCTTTCCCAACTCGGCTACCAGAACGGTCTCAAGGGGCTGCAACTGGTCGTCGGCGGCTACAATGAGGACGACGCCGAGACGCTGAACGCCCGCGCCTATGCGCTCTACGTGCTCGCCAAGGCGAAGGCGGTCAGCTTGAGCGACCTCCGCTACTTCAACGATACCTATCTCAACCGCTTGCCGACGCCGATTGCCTCGGCGCAACTCGGCGCCGCTCTGGCGATGAACGGAGACCTGGACCGGGCCGGCAAGGCCTTCGCGAAATCCCGCTCCGATGCGGAACGGGCTGCGGCTGGCTATTGGGACTACGGCTCCGAATGGTACGGCTCGGGTCTCCGCGACATGGCGGCCCTGGTCGCACTGACGGTGGAGGCGAAGATGCCGGGTGGCGACCTCGCCAACCTCCTGGAGCGGGTCGCCGCCGAGCAGGCTTCGCACAGCTACTTGAGCACTCAGGAAGAGGCATGGATCCTGCGGGCCGCCCATGCGACGGTGCATGATCAGGCGCGGGTGAAGCTCGGATTGAGCAATGGCACCTCGGCGGATCAGACCAAGCCATATCTGGCGGTCGCCGACGCCGGCGATCTCAAGCAGGACCTCGTCGTCACCAACCAGGGCGACCAGCCGGTCTTCCTGCGGGCGACTGCCAGCGGCGTGCCGGCGGAGCCGCAGCCGGCAATCTCCAGCGGCGCCAAGGTCGATCGCCAGTAC
>DATKNM010000409.1:0-3106 GCA_035541335.1 Binatia bacterium | reverse complement strand
GGCAGCGGGCGCGGTCCCAGCCGCAGTGTTGCTCCGTTCGCTCTTGGCGCCATGGTCGGCCTTCCACCATTCGTACGGATTGGGCGGTGTGAAACCAGGCACGGCGCCGGGATGCGAGGCCGTCGCCGCCAGCATGCCCTGGACGATGCCTTGCATCATCGCCGGGAACGGCGAGACCGCCATCACCTGGGCCATCTGGCGCATGAGGTCGGGATCGGCGGCGATCGCCGCCATCTGCTCCTGCCAGAGATCCATGATCCGGCGGGCGAGGTCCTCCACCTTGGGAGGCGCCGCGGGCGGAACTTGAGGTGCTTTGCCGTCCTCTGCCATACCGGAGAGTATAGTTGCGGCTGCTGCAGCGCGGTAGGCGGGAATTTCGCAACGCAGCGAGCGCATTGCCAAACCGGGGGCGGAACCTGCTATGCTGCGTTGCATTCAGGGTGGTGTGGTTAAGGGTTGAGAAAAATGGCCGACAGCGAAGGCAGGAGACCCGAGGGCGCTTCCGGCGAGGGCCGCAACGGCCAGCCCCCGGTCAAGATCAAGAAGTACGCCAACCGCCGGCTCTACAACACTGCCACCAGCTCCTATGTGACCCTGGATTATCTCGCCCAGATGGTGCGCAACGGTACCGAGTTCACGGTCGAGGACGCGAAGACCGGCGAGGACATCACCCGCTCGGTGCTGACCCAGATCATCGTCGAGGAAGAAGCGAAGGGGCAGAACATGCTGCCCATCAACTTCCTCCGCCAATTGATCAGCCTCTACGGCGACAACCTGCAGTTCCTGGTGCCGCGCTATCTCGAGCAGAGCATGGAAAGCTTCGCCAAGAACCAGGAGCAGATGCGGCACTACATGAAGGAAAGCTTCGGCGGCATGTTCCCGATCGACCGGTTCGAGGAGATGTCGAAGCAGAACATGGCCTTCTTCGAGCAGGCGATGCGGATGTGGAATCCCTTCAAGGCCGGGGCCATGGGGATGCCCGGCATGCCCGGTGCGAGCAGCGAAGCGGCGACACCCGCGGCGGCGAAGCCCGCCGAGGCGCCCTCCTCCTCCGAGATCAACGATCTGAAGAACCAGATGCTGATGCTGCAGCGCCAGATCGAGGCGCTAACCAAGTCTTCGGCCGGCTCAGGCGGGGGCGGCAAGGCCGAATAGGCCGGCATCCTGCGTCCCCATGCCCGACATCAAGATCGACGGCGTCAACTTCCACTATCGCCTGGACGGGCCCGAGGACGGACCGCTGGTGGTGCTGAGCCACGCGCTGGCGGTCGATCACTCCATGTGGGGGCATCAGCTTCCGCTGCTCGCGCACCGGTTCCGCGTGCTCTCCTACGATATGCGCGGCCACGGGAGGAGCGACGCGACCGGCGAGGATCTCTCGCGGGGCTATACGCTGGAGCAGCTCGCCGACGAC
This sequence comes from Binatia bacterium, assembly GCA_035541335.1. Classification (GTDB taxonomy): domain Bacteria; phylum Pseudomonadota; class Alphaproteobacteria; order Dongiales; family Dongiaceae; genus Dongia. The sequence goes on along the minus strand of DATKNM010000409.1, from coordinate 1,692 downwards.
GTCGCCGCCTTGACCGCAAAGCTCGGCCACAGCCGGTTCCACTTCGTCGGCCTCTCGATCGGCGGCATGATCGGCCAGGTGCTGGCGCTCCGGCACCGCGCACTGCTCGACCGGCTGGTGCTCTGCTGCACCGGGATCGCCAAGGCGGCGCCCGAGCAGCGGAAGATGTGGGAGGAGCGCCTGGCCGCGGTCGCAAAGGACGGCACCGCCTCCCAAGTCGAAGGCACCCTCGCCCGCTGGCTCTCGGCGGAGTTCATGGCTGCCGCACCGCATGCCCGGGACTGGATCGGCGATCTCATCCGGGCGACGCCGGCTGCCGGCTATGTCGGCGCAGGCCATGCGATCCGCCGCATGGATATCGCGCCGGCAGAGCTCGAGCGCCTGCGCCTGCCGACACTGGTGATTTCCGGCGAGAAGGATCCTGGCGCCACGGTCGCGGCCGGCGAGGCCCTCAGGAACCGGATCCAGGGCGCACAATTTGCCGTCATCAAGGACGGCTATCACCTCTGCAATGTCGAGAAGCCGCACGACTTCAACGAGGTCCTGATGCGCTTCCTCACCTCGGGCCATGTCGACTGATAAAGCGCCGACTGAGAATGCCTCGCCGGCCGAAGCCGGCGCCGACCAGGACGAATACGGCGCCGTCGACCTCGCCCTGATCGAACGCAGGCGCGTACGCCCCGAGCCGGGTCGGGAGTTCCGGGTGTTCGGCTACGGCTCCTTGATGTGGCGGCCGGACTTCCCCTTTATCGATATCGCGCCGGCGACCCTGCACGGCTATCACCGCGCTTTTTGCATCCGCTCCACCCATTACCGCGGCACGCGGCAGCGGCCGGGCCTGGTGCTCGGCCTCGATCGCGGCGGCATGTGCCACGGCCGCCTGTTCCGGGTGAAGCCGGAGCATGCCGCGGAAGTGGCCGAAATCCTGCACCGGCGCGAGATGGTGAGCGGCGTCTATGAGCCGCGCTGGCTGAAAGTGCGGTTGAAGGACGGCCGCACCAGCACTGCCCTCGGCTACGTCGCCGACCGGAAGCACCCGCAATATGCCGGGAAGCTCGCGGAGTCGGAGATCGCCCGACGGATCCGCGGCGCCGTCGGCCGGTTCGGCAGCAACGTCGAATACCTCAAGAATACCGTGCTCCACCTCGAGGAGATGGGCATCCGGGAATGCAGCCTGCACCGCGTGTTGCGGCAGGTGGAGCAACCGGAGTAACATCTGTTCCAAATGTCGCGCTGGCTGGAAGGTTTGGAAGATCGGCTGGCGGGCGCCGTAGGGCTCGGCGCCCGGCTGGACGTGATGCTGGCGGCGCTGGAAACCCGCGGCTTCACCTCGCTCGGCTATGATTACACGCCGGTCCCGACCTCGCCGGAAGGCGACCTCATCAGCCCGAGCCTCTTGGAGATCCGCAACATCGATGCCGAGATGCCGGCGCTCTGGACCACCGGCGGCTTCTGCCAGATCGACCCCATGCAGGAGTTGGCGATCCGCGCCAACGGGCCGTTCATGTGGTCCTGCAGCCGCGAGGCCGACGAACGTTGCGGCGACCCCGAGGAGAACGCCCTCGTCGGCATGCTGACCGAGCGCCACCAGCCGGTGATCCACTACCTGAAGGATACACGGATGACCATCGGCGTGACCGTGCCGATGCGCCTCGCCAAGGGCGGCCTCGCCACCTTCAACGTGGTCCGGAT
>DATKNM010000408.1:0-4909 GCA_035541335.1 Binatia bacterium | reverse complement strand
CAAGGCGCCGGCGCGCTCGCGCCCGAGCTTCGCCTGCACCGCGGCAACCTGGTCCGCGGCGGCGCCGGCATGGATCAGGACCGGTCCGGCCGCGAGCTTGGGCCTTGCCCAGTCGAGCGCCTCGACCACCGCCGCCTCGGCGTTCTCGGCGAGCTTCAGCGGATCGAGGCGCAAGGCGGGATGGGTCCGCCGCATCGCCGCCACCTGGCCCAGGGTCGCGACCGAGCTGCTGCCGGCCAGCACCGCGCCGGATCCGCCGACCGCCGGCAGCGGTTCGACCGCATCGCGCTTCGGGATCAGCCCGGCGCGGCGATAGTTCTCCGGCAAGCCGATCGCGGCGCCGGACCCGCCGGTCACGAGCTTCATCTCGGCGCAGGCTGCACCGAGTGTCATCAGGTCATCGTCTTCCAGGATGTCGGCCACTGCATAGCGCGTCATCTTCCGCACCAGCGCATCGAAGGCGGCGCTGACCGCCGTCGCACCCTGGCGCACCGTCGCGATCGGCACGAGATCGACCTTGCTCCTCGTCTGCCGCCCCAGCACCCGCACCAGGTTCGCGTCGCGCATCGGCGTCAGCGGGTGGTTCTTCATCGAGGAATCGGACAGCAGGAGCGGGCCGACGAAGAGATGCCCGAGATAGATCGTGCGCCCGGTCTCCGGAAAGGCCGGGCAGGCGACGGTGAAGGCGCTGCCGAGCTCCTCCAACAGGGCATCCGCAACCGGCCCGATATTGCCCTGGTCGGTGGAATCGAAGGTCGAGCAATACTTGAAATAGAACTGCCGCGCGCCGGCATGCTTCAGCCAGCGGCAAGCGGCGAGCGACATCGCCACTGCCTCCGCCGCCGGATTGGTGCGCGACTTCATCGCGACCACGATCGCCTCGGCCTCCGGCACCGGATCGTCCGGCGCCGGCGCACCGATCGTCTGCACCACGTGCATGCCGCGCCGCGCCAGCGCGTTGGCGAGGTCGGTGGCTCCGGTCAGGTCGTCGGCGATGCAGCCGAGAATCAATCCCGTCATGCGCCGGCGGCGATCCGCGCGGTGGCATACGGCTTCAGCACGACCGTGCCGACCTTCTTGGCCTGCTTGCCGGCCTTGGCCAGGAACTTGGGATCGCTGGTCGCCTTCGCGAACGCACCCTCGTCCAGCATCGCGACGCTCGCCGGCCCGGTGAAGCCCTTCATCCGCACCGAGACCGGCTTCGGCGTGAGGTTGGCGAGCCAGAGCACGGTCCCGCCATTGCCCTTGTAGGCCAGCGCCGCCACGGAACGGGTATCGCTGACCTGCGCGCCAATGAGCTTCGCGCCGCTTGCTTTCGCGAGATCGCCGATCAGGTGATAAAGCGGATAGACCGCGGGGCCGGAGAGCTGGTCGAAGTAGGGCTGCGGGAAATCCGTCTTCCGATAGATCATGCCGGCTGGACCGGTGGCGGCGCCCAGGGTCACCGCGTCGAGACCGCCCTTGGCCCAGGCGGCGACGTAGCCGACATTGAAGGCGGCGCCGAACAGGCCGCGCTGCCGGGGATCGATCTTCGAGAGGCAGACCCGCTCGTTGTTGGGATTGGGCGCCGAGCTCGCGCCATAGGGATTGCTGCGCCCCGGGATGGCGCTCGGCCCCAGCCGATAGCCGGCCTTGCCGATGAAGGAGCGGGTGGTCTTCACCTGATAGGGCAGCGCCTCCAGGGTCTCCATCACAGAGACGTCGTCGGCCGCGTGGACGACGGGGCTGGTCGTGTGCGTCACGAAGTCCAGCAATTCCGCCGGCGGCCGCTTGCGGTTCAATTCGGTGAAGAACACGAACATGCCGCCGCCCAAGGTGACGCCGGGGAAGGCGGCCCGCGCCGCCTTGTAGACGTCGGAAAGCTCCGGTGCATCCGGTCCCTTGCTCCCCGGCAGCACGCCGATGAGGTCCGCCACCAGCGAAACCGCGATCGCGGCGGGCTTCACGCCGGCCGCCTTCGCCGACTCGGCGATGCGCGCGAGCTCGGTCGCCGGCGCTTCCTTGCCGGCCAGCAAGATCTCCAGGACGATCGCGGATCCGGTCGCCTCGCCGAGCTTGCGATAGCGCTGCAGCGTCGTCGCGAGATCGCCCGCGCGGGCGTCGACGTGGCAGGTGAGATGCCGCGGCCCGGCAGCCTTGATGGTGTCGGCGACGCGCAAGGCGGCCTCGGCCTCCTCGGCCGGAACGGCGATGCCGACCGCCGGCAGTGCACCGCCGGCGCGGCCGAGCTCCACATCGATCTTGGCGCCGGCCTTCGCCGCCTTCGGCCTCGGCAGCTTGCCGGTGAAGCTCAAGCTCACCTTCTGCTTGAACTCGACGCCGGCCGGCAGGGTATAGGGCCAGGGTTCCGCCAGCGGCCGCACATAGGTCTTGAAGGAGGCGTCGCTCCAGTTGCGATGGTCCTCCATCTCGAAGGCGTAGCCTTCCATCCGGCAGGTGGCGAAGAGCCCGTCCATCACCTTGTGCTTCAGGGCGCGGATGCCGGTGAAAGGGCAGGCGGGATTGACCAGGGCCGGGAACTTGCTCTTCTCCTTCTTCCCGTCCACATGCTCGACCTCGACCGGGAAGCCGGCGACGCCGGTCAAGGGATGCAGCACCACGAAGCCGGTGCGGTTGGTCGTGAAGTCGGCGTCGGGCTTGGCGGTCGCCGCGAAGTCCAGCGTGCCGTCGGCGCCGCAGGTGATGGTGGCGTCATAGGTGAGGGCGGCCGCGGCGTCGCCGCATTTCGCGCGATAGCTGATGGCGAAGCGGTCCTTCTTCTGGCTGACCTTGAGGTCGGAGATGTCCGGTGTGTAGGTGCCCCAGTTCTTGTCCCGCACCAGGAAGGCGATGGCGCGCAGCACCTCGACGTCGTTCACCTTGATGTAGCGCAGCATGCCGTTGCCAAACTCGACGCTGAGCGCGCCGGCGCGCAGCGTGCGGCTCTTGGGATCGACCTGCTCGGTGCCGACCAGCTTGATGCCGCGGCTCGCTTTCACGGATGCCATCCTGCTCTCCCCATTTGTCGATGCCGATGCCGATTTACTCAGCCGGCATAGGCTTTCTTATAACCTTCCAGCCGCGCCTTGAAGCGCGGCGTCTCCAGCACTTGGCGGTTGACGACGCCGCGGGGCACGTGCCCGCGCTGGATGTCCAGCACCGCCTTCACATCGGCGGCGCCGTTGCCGGCGAAGCACTGGTCGGTCCAGCAGAGCGCATGCGGTGCCAGGATCACGTTGTCGAGCTTCAGGATCGGATCGTCCGCCGGCACGGGCTCGGTCTCGAACACGTCGAGCCCCGCGCCCGCGATCTTCCGTTGCTGCAGCGCCTCGGTGAGCGCCTTCTGATCGACGATCGGACCACGCGCCGTGTTGATGAGATAGGCGGTCGGCTTCATCAAGGCCAGGCGCTCGGCATTCACCAGGTGATGGGTCTCGGGCGATAGCGGGCAGTTGACCGAGAGCACGTCGGCGCGGCGGAAGAGATCGTTCAGGCTCACGAGCTCGATGCCGAGCTCGCTGGCGACCCGCGCATCGGCAAAGGGATCGTGGGCGATGAACTTCATCTCGAACGGCATCGCCATCCTGAAGAGCTCGGCGCCGATATTGCCGATGCCGATCGCGCCCAGCGTCCGTCCCACCAACCCCACCCCCATGTGCTGGGCGCGCTGGTTGAAGGTCTCGGGTCCGCCGCGGGTCAGGCGGTCCTTCACCATCATCTTGCCGGTCAGGGCCAGCATGAAGGCGAGGATCGAGACCGCCACCGGCCGCCGCACGCCGTCCGGCGTGATCACCAGCGCGATCCCGGCCTCGGTGCAGGCCGGGACGTCCACGTTGTCGTAGCCGACGCCGAACCGCGCCACCACCGAGAGCCGGCCGTTCGCCGGGATGCTCTCTTTCGCGAAGCGCGGCACCAGCAGGATCAGCGCGTCGAAATCCGCCAGCTGCTCGGCCTTGATCGGATTGTCGGCGTCGACATAGGCCATCTCGACATTGGGCGCCGAGGTCAGCGGCTCCAAGTCGAAGTCCGGGAAGGTCGGCGAACCGTCGGCCTTCTTGAAGTCGCCGGAGAGCGCGACGCGGAAGGGTGCCGTCATTTCTTCTTCCCCGCCCTTGCGGCCTGACCTGGGGCTTTGGCACCTGCCTTGCCCTTGCTCTTGCAGCCGGCGCGGAGTTGGGAAACCGCCTCGGCGAGGGCGTTGTGCAGCACCCAGACGTCGCCGGAATAGCAGATGAAGTCGAAGCCCTGGGCATTGAGGGCGATGCCCGCCTCGACCGTCGGCACCAGGCGGCCCAGCGCCTTCTTGTGCTTCACCGTCGCCTCGACCACCTTGTCGATGGCCTTCAGGAATTTCGGGTGGTCGAACTGTCCCGGCACGCCGAGCGAGACCGAGAGATCGAAATGTCCGACCCAGAGCACGTCGACCCCGTCGGTCGCCGCGATCTCGTCGGCATTCTTCACGCCCTCCGCGGTCTCGATCTGGCAGAAGAGCGTCGTCCGTTCGTTTGCGGCCTTGAACTTGTCGGAGACGGCGCCGGGGCGATAGCGGTCATGCGCCACCTGCAGCGCCACGCCGCGCTTTCCGGCGGGGTCGTATTTCATGCAATCGAGGATGTGCCGCGCCTCCTTGGCGGAGCCGACCATCGGCAGCATGATGCCTTCGGCGCCCATGTCGCAGGCGCGGGCAATGTGGTGGTACTCCTTGGAAGGCGCCCGCACGATTGCCGGCATCTGCGCCGCCTCGAAGTAGCGCATGGCGCTCTTCACGGTCTCGAAGCCGAAGCCGGAATGCTCGAGATCGAAGAGCACGAAGTCGCAGCCCGCCGACTTGGTGATATGGCCGATGCCCGGCGTCGCGAACTCGACGATGAAATGCCCGAATTTCGGCGCCTTGGTGCCGGCCATGGCCTTGAGGCCGCGCTCGCTCATG
>DATKNM010000407.1:0-6585 GCA_035541335.1 Binatia bacterium | reverse complement strand
ATGCAGGAAGATCCGCGTCATGCCGAGTGCGTCCGCCACGCGACATGCATGCTGGCCGCCGGCGCCGCCGAAGCAGGCGAGGGTGTATTGGGTGACGTCATAGCCGCGCTGGATCGAGATCTCCTTGATCGCGTTCGCCATGTTGGCGACGGCGATCATCAGGAACCCTTCGGCGACGGTTTCCGGCGTCCGCGTCTCGCCCGTCGCGCGCGATATCTCCTGCGCGAGCGCGGCAAACTTCTCGACGACGATGGTGCGGTCGAGCGGCTGGTCGCCCTCCGGCCCGAACACCTTGGGGAAGAAGTCGGGATTGAGGCGTCCCAGCATCACATTGCAATCGGTGACGGTGAGCGGGCCGTTGCGGCGATAGCTGGCAGGGCCGGGCGCGGCGCCTGCGGAATCCGGCCCGACCCGGAAGCGCGCCCCGTCGAAGAACAGGATCGAGCCGCCGCCGGCGGCGACGGTATGGATCTGCATCATCGGCGCCCGCATCCGGACGCCTGCGACCTGCGCTTCGTAGGAGCGCTCGTATTCGCCGTTGTAATGCGAGACGTCGGTCGAGGTGCCGCCCATGTCGAAGCCGATGATGCGCTCGAACCCGGCCTGCCGCGCCGTCTCGACGGCGCCGACGATGCCGCCCGCCGGGCCGGAGAGGATGCTGTCCTTGCCCTGGAATGTGCGGGCGTCGGTCAGGCCGCCGTTCGATTGCATGAACATGAGCCGGGTGGACTTGTTGCCGATCTCGCCCGCGACCTGGTCGACATAGCGGCGCAGGATCGGTGAGAGATAGGCGTCGACCACGGTCGTGTCGCCGCGGCTGACCAGCTTCATCAGCGGCGAGACGTCGTGGCTGACCGAGACCTGCGGGAAGCCGATCTCCCGCGCGACGGCGGCGAGGCGCTGCTCATGGGCGGCGAAGCGATAGCCATGCATCAGCAGGATCGCCACCGAGCGGAAGCCGGCCTTGAATGCGCGAGACATCTCGGTCCGCGCCGTCGCCTCGTCGAGGTCGATCAGCACCTCGCCCTGGGCGGTCACGCGTTCCGCGACCTCGATCACCTCGGCGTGCAGCAGCTCGGGGAGCTCGATCCGCCGCGCGAAGATCTTCGGCCGGTTCTGGTAGGCGATCCGCAGCGCGTCGCGGAAGCCCTTGGTCGTCACCAGCAGGGTGCGCTCGCCCTTCCGTTCCAGCAGCGCATTGGTGGCGACGGTCGTCCCCATCTTGATGGTGGAGACGGCTTCCGGCAGCGGCTCGTTGGCGGAGAGGCCGAGGATCTCGCGGATGCCGGCCATGGCGGCGTCGCGGTAGCGGCCGGGGTTCTCCGAGAGCAGCTTGTGGGTCAGCAAGGCTCCATCCGGCCGCTTCGCCACCACGTCGGTGAAGGTGCCGCCGCGGTCGATCCAGAACTGCCAACTGCCGTTGCGTGCTTGGTCTTGGGGCATTTTGCCGCTTTCAGATGCGCCGATGCGGGGCCGAGACTACTAGCATCGCCGCGCCCGAATCTATATCGTTTGCCCGAGGCTGAATCCGGACATGAGCATCTGGGGCAAAATCATCGGCGGGGCCGCGGGCTTCGCGCTGGGCGGCCCGCTGGGCGCGCTTTTGGGTGCACTTGCGGGGCATGCCGTCGACCGCCATGTCGAGGGCGAGACGCCGGCGATCGCCGGTCCCGACGGTCAACAGGGCGGCGGAGCCGGAGCCGGCACGGACGACCGGGCGGCCACCCGGCAGATCGCCTTCACCATCGCGGTCATCGCCCTCGGCGCCAAGATGGCCAAGGCCGACGGCCAGGTCAGCCGGTCGGAGGTCGCCGCGTTCAAGGAGGTGTTCCAGGTCCCGGCGAATGAAACCGCCAATGTGGCGCGGGTGTTCGACCTCGCCAAGCGTGACGCCCGCGGCTTCGAGCCCTATGCGAAGCAGGTCGCGCGCATGTTCCGCAAGGGCCACCCGGTCCTGGAGGAGCTGCTCGACGGTCTTTTCCACATCGCCCGGGCCGATGGGCGGGTGCATGAGAGCGAGCTCGCCTATCTGGCCGAGGTGGCGCGTCTCTTCGGCTTCACCGAGGCCGACTTCGCCCGCATCCGCGAGGCGAATGTCGGTCCCGACAAGGCCGACCCCTACACCATCCTCGGCGTCCGCCGCGAGATGAGCAACGAGGAGATCCGTGCCGCCTGGCGCAAGCTCGTGCGCGACAACCACCCCGACAAGCTGATCGCCCAGGGCCTGCCGGAGGAATTGGTGACGCTCGCCAACCAGAAACTGGCGACCATCAACGCGGCCTACGACAAGGTCGCGAAGGAACGCGGAATCAGTTGACCGTCGGCGATGGTTTGCGTTCTCAGAAGCCTCAAGCTGCTTCAAGACCCTCATCCCGTCCTTCTCCCTCCGCGGACGAATGTCCGCATTCGCGGACGGGGAGAAGGGGCGCTGCGGTACAAGGCTTCGATGAACACTCCCTCTCCCGTAGGGAGAGGGCGGGGGTGAGGGGCTTGCCGCAGCCTGGGCCTATCCGGCAAATCGCGATTGATTGCCGCAGCATCTCCGCCTAAGTCATTGCCGCAATCTCACTGAGCTCCATCGCATGCCTGCATCCCCACCCCAGCTCGCGTTGCGCGACGCCGCCGTCACGTTCGGCGGCAAGCCCCTGTTCTCCGGCATCTCGCTCGGGATCGGCCGGGGCGAGCGCGTCTGCCTGGTCGGCGCCAACGGCAGCGGCAAGTCGACGATCCTGAAGGCGCTGGCCGGCGAGATCGACCTCGACCATGGCGAACGCTTCGTCCAGCCGGGCCTGAAGATCGGCTACCTGCCGCAGAGCCCCAGCTTCGCCCATGGCGGCGCCGTCGCGGAATATGTGGCGGCCGGGCTCGACGGCGTTCATGCCGACGACTATCGCGTCGCCCGCGCCCTCGATCATCTTCGCCTCGACGGCGAGCGTGACCTGAAGACCCTCTCCGGCGGCGAGGGTCGCCGCGCCGCGCTGGCGCGGGTGCTCGCGGGCGAGCCCGACCTGATGCTGCTGGACGAGCCGACCAACCATCTCGATCTGCCGACCATCGAATGGCTGGAGCAGGAGCTGCTCGACTATCGCGGCGGCGTGCTGATGATCAGCCATGACCGCACCTTCTTGAACCGGCTGACCCAACGGCTGCTCTGGCTGGATCGCGGGCGTCTCTTCGAGCACGAGGGCGGCTTCGCCGAGTTCGAGGACTGGTCGCAGCGCATCATCGACCAGGAATCCGCCGAGGCCTATCGCCTGAAGAAGCGGATCGAGCAGGAGGAATACTGGCTGGCGCGCGGCGTCACGGCGCGGCGATCGCGCAACGAGGGCCGGCGCCGAAACCTGCTGGCGCTCCGGGAGCAGCGCCGCACCAGCCTGAAGGCCCAGGGCGTCGCCCGGCTGGAGCTCGGCGAGGCGGAGGCGGGCGGCAAGCTGGTGATCGAGGCGCGGGACATCTCGAAGTCCTACACGCGTCCCGACGGCAGCGTGCTGCCGATCGTGAAGAACTTCTCGACCCGCATCCTGCGCGGCGACCGGGTCGGTCTGATCGGGCCCAACGGCGCCGGCAAGACCACGCTCCTGAAGATCCTGACCGGCGAGATCGAGCCGGATTCCGGCAAGGTCCGGCTCGGCATCGGCCTGAAGCCGATCAGCCTCGACCAGCGCCGCGAGGGCTTCGATCTCGAAGCGACCTTGTGGAAGACATTGGCGCCCGGTGGCGGCGATTCCATCATGGTCAACGGCCGGCAGAAGCATGTCGTCGCCTATCTGCGCGACTTCCTGTTCGACGAGAAGCAGGCGGTGATGCCGGTGCGCGCCCTCTCCGGCGGCGAGCGGGCGCGTCTCCTGCTGGCGAAGCTCTTCGCCCAGCCCTCGAACCTGGTGATCCTGGACGAGCCGACCAACGACCTCGACATGGACACTCTGGACCTCCTCCAGGAGGTCCTTTCCGAATACGACGGCACGGTGTTGATCGTCAGCCACGACCGCGACTTCCTCGACCGCCTCACCACCAGCGTGATCGCGGTCGAAGGCGAGGGCAGGGTGGCGGAATATCCCGGGGGCTACAGCGACTACCTGGTCCAGCGTCCCGCACCGCAGAAGACGGAGATGCGCAGCGAGAAAGCGACGCCGTCGCAAGCGCGGCCCGCCCGCGCCGAGCCGCGCTTGAGCGGCAAGGAGCAGAAGGAGCTGACGGACCTTCCGGGCAAAATTTCCGCCTTGGAGAAGGACATCGTCACCATCGAGGCGGCTTTGCACGATCCCGACTTCTATGCCCGCGACGTCGCCAAGTTCAAGAAGGCGAGCGAGCTCCTCTCGGCGAAGAAGCAGGCGCTCGAAGAGGCGGAGCATCGCTGGCTGGAGCTCGAGGAGAAGCAGGCGCAGCTGCTGCAGTCGTGATGCAGGAATTCGAGAGCTCGACTCTCGCGCAAGAATACGAAATGAGCTATACTCTTCCCCGCAGGCGCCGGGTGTCTGCGATCACCGTGCAGATTCGATCCTCAATCGTCATGGTCCGCACTCGCGCACCATAGAAGAGATACAGGCTCGGCCCGGCTGGAACCCCGACAGGACCCCGACAGAACGAAGAATCGATGTCGACCCTCATCGAAGGCATGAAGGCGTTCTTCGCCAGAGGCTTGGCACACCCCGACACCCCCTTCGATGTGGCGGAGGTCGTCAAGATGCGCTCCGGCCGCCGCGCTCATGACGCCACCTGGCGAAACTGCTAGCGTGCAACCGATGAAAATCTCCCGCGTCCGCCTCTTCCGGCAGTTCCAGCCTTTCCGCGACGGCCCCTACACCTGCTCCGGAAACCGCACCGCCACCGGATTCGATTCCGCAATCGTCGCCATCGACACCGACCGGGGCACCACCGGCTGGGGCGAGATGGCGCCCCTGGGCAGCTTCTATTCCGAGGCCTTCAGCGCCGGCGCGCGCGCCGGCATCGCCGAACTGGCGCCGCTGCTGCTGGGCGAGGATCCCCGTCAGCCTGCGCGGATCGCAGCGCTGCTCGACCTCCACATGATGGGCCAGCCCTACGTCAAGTCGGCGCTCGATATGGCCTGCTGGGACGCGGCGGCGCGGGCGGCGGACCAGCCGCTCTGCGAGGCCTTGGGCGGCCGGTTCGGCGATGGCATCGCGCTCTATCGCTCGATCTCCCAGGAAGCGCCGGAGGCGATGGCGCGCCGGGCGCAGAAATACCTGAAGGAAGGCTATCGCCGGCTGCAGGTGAAGGTGGGCGGTGATCCCAACCTCGACGTCGCACGGTTCGAAGCCGTGCGCGACGCGGTCGGCAAGGACGTGGTCCTCTTCTGCGACGCCAACGGCGGCTGGACGGTGGAGCAGGCGCGACGCTTCCTGCTCGCGGTCGGAGATGCGGACTTCACCTTGGAGCAGCCCTGCTTCAGCTATGCGGAATGCAAGGCATTGCGGGCGCAGTGCCGCCAGCCCATGGTGCTCGACGAATCCATCGTCTCGCTGGAGGCGTTGATGACGGCGATCGCCGACGGCGTCGCCGACGGCATCACGGTCAAGATCTCGCGGGTCGGCGGCGTGGGCAAGGCGCGGCTGATCCGCGACGTCGCCGTGGCACGGCGCCTGCCGGTGACGCTCGAGGATACCGGCGGCGCCGAGATCGACACCGCCGCCATGATCCATCTTTCGCTCTCGACACCGGAGAGCTATCGCCTGCACACCGTCGATTTCCACAACTGGGTGACGCTCGGCCATGGCGACGGCATTCCGCCTGTGAAGGATGGAACGCTCTACGCGCCGTCCGGCCCGGGCCTCGGCATCACCATGCGCGAGGCCGATCTCGGCGCGCCGATCTTCGAGATCGCCGCATGAAGCTGCAGCATCTCGGCATGATGCTGCTCATCCAGATGATCTGGGGCGTCAACTTCGTGGTGGTGAAGCTCGGGCTCGACCACATGGCGCCGCTGTTCTTCGTGGCGCTGCGCTTCTCGCTGGCGGCCCTGTTCCTGCTGCCGATCGCCGGCCTGCCGCGCACGCATCTGAAGCAGGTCGCCTTTCTCTCGGTGACGCTGGGGGTGATGCACTTCACCCTGATCTTCACCGGCATGCATTACCTCGATGCTGCGACCACGGCGATCGCGGTTCAGCTCCAGGTTCCCTTCGCTGCGATCCTGGCCGCGATCATCTTCAAGGAGACGCTGCACTGGCGGCGGATCACCGGGATGGTGATCGCCTTCGCTGGGATCGTGTTGATCGCCGGCCAGCCGAAGTTCCTCGCGAATCCCTGGCCCTTGGCCTCGGTGGTTGCCGCGGCTCTCGTCTGGTCGATCGCCAACATGCAGGTGAAGGCCTTGGGCGACGAGATCGACGCCGTGCACCTCAACGGCTGGATCGCGCTGCTGGCCGCGCCGCAACTCCTCATCATTTCCTATCTCCTCGAAGGCAATCAGTGGCCGCATCTTTTGGGGATCGGCTGGGGCGGCGCCTTCGCGCTGCTCTACCAGTCGGCGCTGGTCGCCGCCTTCAGCTATTGGATCTGGTACAACCTGATGCGTCGCTATCCGGTCAACCAGGTGATGCCGTTCATGCTCTTGCAGCCGCTCATCGG
>DATKNM010000406.1:0-3329 GCA_035541335.1 Binatia bacterium | reverse complement strand
CAGACGATCGCGGAATCGACCCGAGCCCTCACCCTGCGCGAGGCGAGCTACCCGCCGGTGCAGTACATCCCGAAGGCCGATGTGAAGATGGACCTGCTGGCGCCGACCAGCCACAAGACCCACTGCCCCTATAAAGGCGATGCGTCCTATTTCACCATCAAGGCCGGCGGGCGGAGCGCGGAGAACGCGGTCTGGTGCTACGAGACCCCCTATCCCGCCACGGCGGAGATCGCCGGCCACGTCGCCTTCTATCCCGACCGCGTCGACGCGATCGAGGTGAAGAAGGTCGTCGCGTAGCCCGTCATTCGCACACAGAGGCACCATCCTCCTCGATCGTCATGCCCGCACTTGGTGCGGGGATGACGGAGTGTTGAGTGACGCTGGGTTGCCGACACTGCCCTTCGCAATTTATAATACTTTATTCAACGGCAAATTCCGGACAGGGGAAGACGATGGCGAAACGTGCGAATTCACGGCCGGCCGGCCGCGTGATGTTCACCGGCGGCAGCGGCAAGGCCGGGCGGCATGTGGTGCAGCATCTCGTCGAGTCCGGCTATCAGGTGCTGAACCTGGACATGAAGCCGCTCGACAACCCGAAGGTCCGCACGCTGATCACCGACATCACCGATTCCGGCCAGGTGTTCAATGCGCTCTCGAGCTACATGGGCCTGCACGAGTTCGATCCCTCGCTGCGGCCGCAGCAGGTCGACGCCGTGGTGCATTTCGCGGCCATCCCGCGGATCATGATCACGCCGGACAACGAGGTCTTCCGCATCAACGCGCTCGGCACCTACAACGTGATCGAGGCGGCGGTGAAGCTCGGCATCCGCAAGATCATCGTCGCCTCCAGCGAGACCACCTATGGCCTGGTGTTCGCCAACGAGCCGAAGGATCCGGAATACCTGCCGCTCGACGAGGAATACGACGTCGACCCGATGGATTCCTATGCCCTCTCCAAGGTGGTCAACGAGAAGACCGCCCGGGCGTTTGCGACCCGCAGCGGCTACGACATTTATGCGCTCCGCATCGGGAATGTTATCGAGCCGCATGAATACAAGAACTTCCCGAAGTTCTTCGCCGATCCCGGCTTCCGCAAGCGGATCATGTGGAGCTACATCGACGCCCGCGACCTCGGCGAGATGACCCGGCTCTGCCTGGAGAAGGACGGGCTCGGCTACCAGGTGTTCAATGTCGGCAACGACGACTGCTCTTCCGACCTGCCGACTGCCGAGCTGCTGAAGCGCTTCTATCCCAAGGTGAAGGTGAAGCGGAAGCTCGGGAAGTTCGAGGCGCTGTTCTCCAACAAGAAGGCCCGCGACGTGCTCGGCTTCCGGCCGCAGCATTCCTGGCGGAAATACGTGAAGGCGTAGGAACCTGCACCTCCCCTTCCCCGCCCCTTTTGGGTGAACCGAACGGATCTGTGACGCGACCGACTTGATCGGGGCGCGGCCGGGGGCAAAACTCCCCGGTACAAGGTTGTCAGGGGCCAGAGTGCGGGCAGCTATTCGGATTGCTGGAGCTGCGATCGCGGCGTGGTGTTGCACCGTCGCTGCCGCATCGGCGGGTCCCTGTGGGCCGGCACCGCCGGAGGTGCTGGCCTATTCCTACACCACGCAATCCGCGGCCGAGCAGGCGGACGACTTCGAGGACGGCCTCATCCAGCGCCATTGGTCGCTGAAGCACATCTCGCCGCAGAGCTACGCCTATACCCAGAAGGTCGCCGCCGACGGCCGGCAGGCAATCCTGCTGACGGTGCATCACGGCGACCAGCAGGCGACCGGCGCCGACGAGGACCGCTGCTCCGAGCGCGCCGAGCTGATGGAGCCGGACTACGCGCTGCGGCCGATCGGCCCCGATCTCTGGTACGGCTTCGCGCTCTATCTCCCCGCGGACCTGCCGCCGATCGACCGGCGCCTCATCCTGGCGCAGATCAAGCAACCGAGCGCCGGTATCGTGCCGCCGAGCGATCCCACCGCCACGCCGGGCTATCGCAGCGGCAATCCGGTGGTCGCCCT
Organism: Binatia bacterium; assembly: GCA_035541335.1. Taxonomy (GTDB): domain Bacteria; phylum Pseudomonadota; class Alphaproteobacteria; order Dongiales; family Dongiaceae; genus Dongia. The sequence continues at coordinate 1,314 of DATKNM010000406.1, read as the reverse complement.
GCGGCTCCGGGAGATCACCGACGCGGCGGGCCGCGACCTGCTCTGCTTCAGCGTGACGCCCGGCAATGACGGCGAGACCCACAAGCAGCACATCGCCATCGTCGAGCTCGCCCGCGCCGACGCGGTCGGTCGCTGGCACAACATCGTGCTCCACGCCAAGATCGTGCCGACCGATGCCGCGAAGAGCCGGCTCGACTGGTGGTTCGACGACCAGAAGGTTCCGCGGATCAAGGGGGCACCTGAGCGGATCGCCGTCGGCTATGCCCAGGCCGATGCCGTCAGTTATTTCAAGTTCGGCCCCTATCGCGACCAGGCGACGCCCGGCTCCGGCGAGGTCGACGCCGACTGGACCTTCGGCTTCGACGCCTTCAAGCGGCATATCGGCGAGGCCGAAGCGATCGCCGAGGTCGCGCCGCCAGCGCTGAAGGACGCGCAGCCGCTGGGGTCGACGGCGGCCTGCGAGAAGGCGCTGACGAACCTGGAATAGTCCGCCGTCTCTCAGGCGGAGGGCCGGACTGAGAGGATCTTGAAGATGAGCGCCATCACGCCCTGCAGGTCCCCTGCGGCCAGCGTGAGGCCGAATCGGTCTTTCAGGATGCCCGCGAGCTGGTGCGAGCCGACGATCGGACGGGCGTCGACTTTGCCCTCCAGGTTGCGGGTGCGAAACTCCCCGTTGAACAGAGAGTAGCGGCAGCCCTCGCCGGGTGTCGCGGCGATCACGTTGTTGACGAAGTAGGAGTCGGGGTGGGTCGAGACATGCCAGTTGGCATGCTCGAAATCGACCGGCAGCTGCGGCGCGGCGGCGAAGCGATAAAGCGTGCCCCACCGGTCGCCGTAGCGCGACTGCAGGTCGAGCTCGCCATCCTCTGCCCGCACCAGGCGGCAGGGTTCGAGGGCGGTCAGCTGTTCGGCATCCAGCTCGAAGCGCAGCGGCCGGCTCGGCGTCTGGCCGCCGAAGGCCGCGTCGACCAGATAGATCCCCTCGGCGAGATCCACCTTCAGCACCATGTGGCTGCGCGGCGGCAACGGGTCAGGCGCACGCTCGAAAAGCACGCGGGCGGCGAGCGCCGTCACCCGGAAGCCGAAGGCGCGCAGCGCATGCATCAGGAGGCCGTTGCTCTCGAAGCAATAGCCGCCGCGGCGATCGGCCACGAGCTTGCGCTGCAGCGAAGCGGGATCGAGCCGGATCGCGCGCTTCAGCACCACATCGAGATTCTCGAACGGGATCGTCCGGAAATGGCGGTGATGCAGATCCTGCAGAACCGCGAGCGTCGGCGTGCGCGGACCTCCATAGCCGATCCGCGCGCAATAGGC
>DATKNM010000405.1:0-11070 GCA_035541335.1 Binatia bacterium | reverse complement strand
GAAGCTCCGCATGTTGTCGATGATCTGCCCGGTCTGCCGGGCCTGCTCCCGCAGCACGCCGCCCGAGAGCGAGCGCAGATCCATCCAGACCGCCAGCGGCAATCCGGCCAAGAGCAGGAGCACAAGCAGGATGACCACTATGTGGCGGTGCTTCGGCTCAACACCGCTCGTGGCGGCGGCCGGCAATGGTCCGGCAGGCATCGTGACCCCCTATCTCTTCCACGACTCACCCGTCCGCATCTTGTCACGCAGGCGCGGCCGGAAATAGTGTCGTTCCTCACAATCCGCCGATCCATGGCTGCCAATCCACGGCTGCAAATCCATGGCCGCCAACCCATGCCCCTCCCCGGCACATGAAGGACGCCCATGCCCGATAACCGCACGTTTCACGTGGTTTCGATCTGCGGCAGCCTGCGCCGAGGTCCGCTCGACGCCGCGGTCCAGCGCGCGTTCATCCGGCACGTCGCGGCCTGACCCGGGCTTCAACCCGGAGCCGGCCTAGAGGAAGTCGCGCCTGATCCGCTTATCCCACTTGCGGCGGAACACCGACTTATCGCCTTCGAACACCTCGAGCTTGACCTCGACGCGGAAATGCGTGGCGTCGCAGGTCATGGTGCCGCGGCTGTGGTGCGTGACGCTGGTATCCTTGCGCTTCAGGGTCACGCGATAGTCGGTGTCGATCCGCGCCGACAGCGGATCGCCCTCGCGGATCGTGTAGCGGGCATAGCCGCTCGACGTGAACACCTGGCCGATATCCGGCATCTCCAGCTCGCCGACCCAGCGCGGGAAATCGACCGTGATCAGGCCGGTCTCCAAATCGCGCGTCACGGTCCGGCGGCAAGGTGCGGCGATCTCCCGCCGCTCATGCGGCGTATCCTCCGCCTGCTCCGGCTCGCCGAACGGCATGAGTTCGGCGTCATCCGGGTTCTCCGGCCGCACCGGCAGGCGCAGCCGGGTCGCTCCGGTGAAACAGGTGAGCGTCACCAGCTCCGGCGAGGGCCAGGCGATCGGCCAATAGACCGTCGATATCGAGACGGCGATCCTGTGGCCGACCGGAAACACATGGGCGATGTCGTCGAGGTCGACCGTGGCCTTGTAGCGCCGGCCGGGCTTGAGGCGCACCGGCTTCTCATGGCTCTTCAGGTGGTTGAGATTGAGCAGGCCGACAGTGACGCGGGTCGAGCTTCCGTCCGGCGCTACATCGTTGAGACGCACGGCGACCAGCGCCACGGCCTTGTCGGAAGCAAAGGTGAGGTCAAGCTGTGGCGCGCCGAGGATCTCGACTGTCTCGGTCAGCGGCGGCGAGGTGAAGACAAGCGAACCGCCGTCATCCTCGCGCTGGTCGGTCGCCCACTCGGCGGCATTGCCGTAGCGGCCGACCTCGCCGGCCGCGGCGCCGACCCAGAGCGGCGAGCACACCGTCACCGATTTTGCGCGACGCCGCTTCGGCTCCAATGCGCCGCCGGCATTGAGATGGAGGCTTTGCCATTCGATCCGGTCCGACGGCCAGCTGTCTTCGGCCACCCAGCGGCCCGGCCGCTCGGTGTAGCAGGTCTTCGGTGGTTGGCTCTCCTGCATCCAGACACGGTACCGCGGCTCGTGCATGACGCCGGTGTCGTGCCCCTTCAACCAGTGATTCCACCAGCGCAGGGATTCCTGCAGCCAGCCGATCTCCGGCTTGACGGCCGCATGATGCGGATAAGAATGCGCCCAAGGGCCGATCAGGCCCTTGCGCACATGCTTCAAGCCCGCCAGCAGGCGCGGGATCGATTCCGAATAATTGTCGGCCCAGCCGTTGACCGCATAAACCGGAATCCTGATCTTGGAGAAATCCTCGCAGACCGAGCCCTGCTTCCAATAGGCGTCGCGGCGCTGGTGCTTCAGCCATTGCAGAATCCAGGGGGAGTTGTGCCTGACCCGCGCGTCCCACATCTCCCGCCACTTGTCGCCGACGATCTCCGGATCCGGTGGCAGGTCGTTGTGCGCCATCATGGTCGCCGACCAGTCGAAGTTGTCCTTCGACAGGCAGCCGCCGACCCAATGGATGTCGGTGGCATAGCGATCGTCGGTCGAGCCGACCGTGATGATCGCCTTCAGCGCCGGCGGTTGCATCGCGGCGATCTGCAGGGCGTTGAATCCGCCCCAGGAGATCCCGACCATCCCGACATTGCCGGTGCACCAGGATTGAGCGGCGATCCAGGCCAGGGCGTCGCAGCCGTCCTGCTGCTCCTGCGGGGTGTACTCGTCCTCGATCAGCCCTTCGCTGTCGCCCGTGCCGCGGATGTCGAGGCGGAGGCAGGCATAGCCGTGCCCCGCCCAATACATATGCGAGCCCTGGTCATGGGTCCGGGTTCCCTCCCGCTTGCGGTAGGGAACGTATTCAAGGATGGCGGGCACCGGATCATCCTCGGCGTTTTCGGGCAGCCAAAGCTTCGCCGCCAGCCGGATGCCGTCCGACATCGGTATAAAGACGTTCTCGACGACCCGCACAGGCCGCGGAAATCGCGTGATAATCCTTGCCAAACGACGGTACCCCCACGAACGCAGCGCCCAACTGCACCGGGCGTGCGCGGCAGGAATAGCATCGCAGGGATGGGCGGCTCAAGCCGGCCCGTCAGGACCGAAAACCGCCCTGTGACGGCGGTCGCTGGATTGTTCGGGGTGTGTCTGGGACGGCGGCTACTTGGAGCGCGCGTGGACCTTGGCCTGGATCATCTCGAACGGGTCCTGGCCGGTGATGGGTTTGGCCTCCACACGCCGTGCGCTGAGGGCGTCCTCGTCGAGCACCCGCCGCAATTCGGTCCGCGCCCGCGAGACCCGGCTCTTCATGGTGCCGACCTGGCAGCCGCAGATCCTCGCCGCGTCCTCGTAGTTGAGCCCGCTGGCGCCGACCAGGATCAGCGCTTCGCGATGATGATCCGGCAGCTGCCAGAATGCGCGTCGGAAGTCGCAGAATTCCAGGCTCGCCTCCTGGGTCGCGCTCGCTGAGGGCTCGTCCACCGTGAGGTCGTCGAGGGACGAGAAGCGCGACTTTCCGCGCCGACCCTGGTTGTAGAACAGGTTCCGCAGGATGGTGAACACCCAGGCGCGGAAGTTGGTCCCCGGCGTGAACTGGTTCGACGCCGCAATGGCCCGAACGATGGTGTCGTTTACGAGATCGTCCGCCTGATCGCGGTTGCGGGTCAGCGACCGCGCGAATGCACGCAGGTGCGGCACCGCTTCCAGCAGCGCCGTCCGCATTTCCGACGACATCTCATCGAAGGTCGGTTGACTCATTCATACCTCACCTTGCGCCGGCCGTGGCCGGTCTGGATTTCATCGTCCGAGACCCGAAGCTCGAGCGCCCGCCCATCCGCACCGCCCGACTAAGATGTGGGCTTCTTCAGTTGTTGGATAAGGGCGAGCATATCCTTCGGAAGCGGATCCGACGCCAGATCGGCGTACATCCGGCTGAGCTGGGTATCGAACCAGCGGTCCTGCGCCGGCGGCGCCTTGACCTTGGGGTTTGCGTTGTCTGAATGCGTGATATCCATCGCACCTTCGGTTGCCCGTCCAGCGGCGCGGGCTTTCAAGGATTCGTCCTTCTCGTCAACCATTCCAGCTCTTATCCGGGCGACCCGAAACTGGCGCCGCCACATTGCTTTGCCCGCGACACATCGACGTCACGTCCCCCCGGCCACAGAATGGCGCTTTCCCAGACTAGTAAACCGCCTGGGAGGTGAAAGTTGCCGACGTCCGTATATTTTACACAGGGGGGAACCCTCCGTGCAGACCGGGGTTCCTTCCGAACAGGAAAAAACGCGCCTTACCGGAGCCTTAGGGGGTTCCGGCGGCACGGCCTCGGGGAAATCGGCGATTATTTGAGGGAATCCGAATGTCTGATGTTTCAGAACAGCTTGTCGCTATCCTGCCCTATCTCCGTCGCTACGCCCGCGCCCTGGTAGGGGACCAGAATGTCGGCGACACTTATGTGCGAATCTGCCTCGAGACCCTGGTCCAGGAGCCGCACCGTGTGAAGGCTGGGCCGGACGCCCGGATCCAGCTCTTCTCGTTGTTCCATGAGGTCTTTACCCGGACCGGCGTGCGGGATTCCGCCTCGGATGCCCTGGAGCCCGGCGAGCTCACCGATCTTACGGTCGAATCCCGCCTGAAGGCCCTGCCACCCAGCGAGCGCCAGGCCCTGCTGCTGACGACCCTCGAAGGCTTCTCGGTCGAACAGGCAGCGGAGATCCTGAAGGTGCCGGAAGCCACCGCAGCCGAGCTGGTCGCCGAGGCCTGGTCGATGGTCAACCAGCAGATGGCGACCTCCATCCTCATCATCGAGGACGAGCCGGTGATCGCCCTCGACATCGCCGGGCTGGTCGCCGACATGGGCCACTCCGTGGTCGGGGTCGCCACCAGCCAGTCCGAGGCCGTGCAGATCGCGCGCAAGGGCCAGCCGGGGCTGGTTCTGGCGGATATCGACCTCGGTGTCGGCGGATCCGGCCTCACCGCCGTCAAGTCCATCCTGCAGAGCATGAGCGTCCCGGTCATCTTCGTCACCGCCTATCCGGAACGCCTCCTGACCGGCGAGCGCCCGGAGCCGACCTATCTGGTTACTAAGCCGTTCGAGCCGGACACCTTGAAGGTCACGATCTCGCAGGCCCTGTCCTTCTTCGGGACCCACGCGGAGACGCGAAAGGCGGTATAATCGGATCGGCGTTCGTCGCTGCAGTCAAGGAAGAGCGCGGACAGCATGATTCGAGAATTCCTGGGTCCGCTGCGGCGGCGCCTGCTTCTGGTCTTCGCCATCGTGGTCATGGTGCCGACTGCCTTTGGCATCGCCGCGGCGGTCGACCACTATCGCAGCCAGGTCAAGCAGGCACGGCGCTCCACCGAGCGTTACGCCACCCTCGCCTCCAGCAACGAGACCAATCTGATCTGGCAGTCGCAGCGGATTGCCGACGATCTTGCCCATGATGGAACGGTGCTGGCGGCGCTGCGCGGCCAAGGCGACGTCGGGGCCTGCGAAGCCGCTCTGAAGAATGCGGTCGACCCCTACCCCGCCTATGCCGTCGCCTCGCTGCTGGCGCGCGACGGCACGCCGGTCTGCCGCTCGACCGGCAACCGGGCGCCCAGCGACGCCTCGAGCCAGGAATGGTTCAAGCAGGTCGTGGCCAGCGGCAAGGCCTCGTTCAGCGGCTATACCTTCGCGCCGATCCTGAAGGAGCCGATCCTCGCCTACGGAACGCCGGTGAAGGACGCCGCCGGCAATGTGCTCGGCATCATCGGTCTCGGCATCCGCCTGCGCTGGCTGGCAGCGAGCGGCCAGGAGCCGGGCCTGCCGCCCGAAGCCAGCGTCGAGCTCCTGGATCGGGACGGCGCCCCGCTGGTCACCTCGGAGCCCAGCGCCGAGAAGGCCGGCGGGCTCCCGGATGCCGCCTCGCTGCTGGCCGCGATCGGCAACTCGGACCGGACCTTCGACGCCGTCGGGCGCGACGGCGTCCAGAGGAACTATGCGATCCATCCGATCGCCGGCGGCAGTCTTTACATCCTGCTCGGCCAGCCGACGCGGACCCTGATCGGGCCGCTGCAGCGCGACCTCGCCATCCAGATCTCGATCCTGAGCCTGGTGGTGCTCGGCGGCCTCGCGGCGGCGCTGATCGGATCGCGCCTGCTGGTAACGCGCTGGATCGTCCTGTTGACCGAACAGGCACGGGCCATCAGCACCGACGAGGCGCCGCATGCGCTCAGCTTCGTCGGCGCGCCGACCGAGATCCGCGAGCTGAACCAGACGCTGACCGCGATGTCCGCGCGCATCAAGGCCCGCGAGCTCGAGTTGAGCGAATCCCTGGCGCAGAAACAGATGATGCTGCGGGAGATCCACCACCGCGTGAAGAACAACCTGCAGACCGTCACCAGCCTCTTGAACCTCTATGCCCGAATCCCGCGCGGCGAGGCGATCAAGCAGGCCTTCTCCGACGTGCAGACGCGGATCAACACGCTGGCACTGGTCCATCGCCATCTCTATGAGAGCCAGGACCTCCGCGAGATCGATCTCGCCGCCTTCATGTCGAGCCTCTGCCGCCTGGTGCAGGACGGGTCCGGCGTCCCGTCGCGCCGGGTCCGGCTTCATGTCGAGATCCCCTCGGCGACATTATCCGGCGACCGCGCGGTGCCGCTCGCCCTGCTGACCACCGAGCTGCTGACCAACGCCTTCAAGCATGCCTTCCCCGATCACCGCGCCGGATCGATCCAGGTCCGCCTCATCGCCGATTCCGAGGGCAACGCCCGCCTGACGATCGCCGATGACGGCGTCGGCTATCGCGAACGCGAGGCCGGACAAGGCCCCGCGACCATGGGCCAGAACCTGATCGGCGCCTTCACGCGCCAGCTCGGCGGCAGAATGGCGATCTCGGGTCCGCCGGGAACCACCATCACCCTCGACTTCACCCTGGAAGCAAGACCGCTCGAGCCGATCCCCGCCGCGAGCGACGACGCCGCCGCCTGAGCGTCAGCGCCCTCCGGTCACCCGCAGGATCGCGCCGGTGATGTAGGAGGCGGCTTCCGAGAGCAGGAACAGCACCGGTCCCGCGATCTCATCGGGCGGCGCGACGCGGCCCATCGGCACGGTGGGGCCGAGCCGCTCGAGCCGCGCCTGGCCGCCGGCAGGCCCATGGATATCCGTTTCGATCAGTCCCGGCTCGACCGCGTTGACACGAATGCCTTCGCGGGCGACCTCCTTGGCGAGGCCGATGGTCATGGTGTTGATCGCACCCTTGGAGGCGGCGTAGCTCACGAACTCCCCGGGCGCGCCGAGCGTCGTCGCGGCGGAGGAAATGTTGACGATGGCCCCGCCCGTCCCGCCATGGGCGGTCGACATCCGCTTCACCGCCTCGCGGGCGCAGAGGAACGCCCCGGTCACGTTGATCGCCAGCAGCTCGGCCAGGGGCGCTGCGGTGAGCGCATCGACCCGGCCGAACGGGCCGATGATGCCGGCATTGTTGATCAGCGCGTCGAGCGGTCCCCATTTCGCGTCGATCGCGGCGAACAGGCGCACGATGTCGGCCTCCTTGGCGACGTCGCCCTGGATCGCAATCGCCTCGCCGCCTGCGCCGGTGATGTCCTTGACCACGCCCTCGGCCGCCTCGCGCGATTGCGCGTAGTTGACCACGACGCGATAGCCCGTCTTGCCCGCGGCGCGGGCGATTGCCGCGCCGATCCCGCGGCCGGCGCCGGTGACCAGGATGACCTTGCTCATCCGTCTAAGCCCAGGTCGCTTCCGCAGCGCGCAGGAAATTGCCGCCCAGGATGCCGACGATCTCGGCTTCCGGGAGGCCGCGCTTCACCAGCGCCTCGGCGATCTCCGGAAGCTGCTCCGGCGGCACGATCCGCATGGCGCCCTGGGTGCTGCCGTAGCCGAACCGGCGCGGCCACCATTTGTCCGCGCGCTCGGTCGGCGGCAGGTCCTCGACCTCGGGATGGAACACATAGTCGAGCCCGAGGCCGATATGCCGCGTCCCGACGCGTTCGGCGACGTAGTCGATGTGCCTCAAGATGGTCTCCGTGCGGATGTCGTTCTCGCCGAGGAATGGGCCGATGCCGCAGATTCCGATGACACCACCGGTCTTCGCACAAGCGTCGATCTGCTCGTCGTCGATGTTGCGGCCGTGGTTGCGCAAGGCCTTCGGGTTGGAATGCGAGAAGATCACCGGTTTCTCGGAGATTTCCATGATCTCCAGGCTGGTGCGCCGGCCGGAATGCGAGCAGTCCATCAGCATGCCGACCCGGTTGATCTCCTTCACCACCGCGCGGCCGAGATCGGTCAGGCCGCGATCCTCGTCATGGCAGCCGGCGGCGATCGAGTTGTTGAGATTGTAGGCGAGGTGGATCTGGCGCACGCCCAGGTCGCGGAACAGCGCGACCATCGCCAGGTCGTCTTCCAGCATCACCGAGCCTTCAAGATCGAAGGCGATGGCGAGCTTGCCCTCGCGCTTGGCGCGCCGCACGTCCTCCGCCGTCTCCGCCAGGAGGAAGCGGTCGGAATGCCGGCGTATCCAGTCGCGATAGCCGGCGATCACCCGGATGCACTGGCCGAGCGGATTGAAATCCATCCCCACGTTGAGCGAGACGAAGGTGGCTCCGGCGCGGCGATGGCGCTCGGCGGCCGCGAGATCCTGGTTCGCCTTGATCGGCATGCAGGAATGGGCATCCCACACGATCGAGCGGCGAAACACTTCCGGCCAGCTCGTGCTGTCCGGGCCTCGCACCGACGCAACGTCCATGATCCCATCCTCACTGCCACGCCGGCGACCGACCGGCGGCGCATTCTACCCTGCGGCGAGTGTCGGACAACCCCCTACAACGGGCTAGTGCCGGAACACGAAACCCGCGCCGCTCCTGGCCTTCGCCGCGCCCCTGACCTATGATGACAAGCATGGAACGGCGTTTGGCAACCATCGTCGCGGCGGACGTCGTCGGCTACAGCCGGCTGATGGAGGCCGACGAGGCCGGCACGCTGGCGCTCCTGAAGGAACGGCGGCGCGGCATCCTGCGCCCCCTTGCCGATCAGCATGGCGGGCGCCTCTTCAAGATCATGGGCGACGGCGTGCTGCTGGAGTTTGCGAGCCCGGTCAAGGCCGTCGACTTTGCGATCGAGCTTCAGCGCGGCATGGCGGCAGCCAATGCCGGCGCCGTGGACAAGCCCGCGATCGTGCTCCGGGTCGGGATCAATATCGGCGACGTCCTGGTGGAAGGCTCCGATCTCTACGGCGACGGCGTCAACGTGGCGGCACGACTGCAGACAACCGCGGAGCCGGGCGGCATCTGCATTGCCGCGGTGGTGCACGACCAGATCGCCGGCAAGGTCAACCTGCCGTTCAACGATCGCGGCGAATCCACGCTGAAGAACATCGCCCGTCCGGTCCGTGCCTTCCACGCCGTCGTCGCGCCGGGATCGACCGAGGCGGTCGCGCGCATCGTCACGCAGGACGCCAACAAGCCGGGCACCAACAAGCCCTCGATCGCCGTGCTGCCCTTCACCAACATGAGCGGCGATCCGGAGCAGGAGTTCTTCGCCGACGGACTCTGCGAAGACACGATCACCGAGCTCTCCCGCTTCCACGACCTGCTGGTGATCTCGCGCAACTCGGCATTCAAGTACAAGGGCCAGGCCGTCAACGTGCGGGAGGTCGCCAAGGCGCTCGACGTGCAATACGTGCTTGAGGGCAGCGTCCGCAAGGCTGGCAACCGGGTGCGGATCAACGTCCAGCTGATCGACGCGCTGACCGACCGGCACATCTGGGCCGAGCGCTACGACCGCGATCTCGAAGACATCTTCGCCATGCAGGACGAGCTCACCGCCACCATCGCCTCGATCCTGCCGGGGCGGATCGAGGCTGCGACCCGCGCCCGGGCCGAGCACAAGCCGACCTCCAGCATGGCGGCCTTCGAATGCGTGATGACCGCCCGCCTGCTGCATCACCGCTCAAGTCGCGACGACAACGTCCAGGCACTCGCCATGGTCGATCGCGCAATCGCGCTCGACTCCCGCTACGCCCATGCGCGCGCTTGGCGCGCCTGCATCCTCGGCCAGTCCTGGACCAACGGCTACTGCACCGACCGTGACGGTACCTGGAACGAGGTGCTCGCCGAGCTTGGCCGGGCGGCCGCGCTTGACGACAGCGACAGCGACGTGCACCGGATCTCCGCCGCGATCGCCATCGCCCGCGACGAGCTCGACAAGGCCGCCTATCACCAGGAGCGTGCGCTCAACCTCAATCCCAACGACGACCTCATCGTGGTGCAGCAGGGCGAGCTGTTGACCTGGCTCGGTCGGGCCGACGAAGGCATCGACTGGATCCGCAAGGCGATGCGGCTCAATCCCTATCATCCGGCGCGCTTCTGGAATCATCTGGGTCGCGCGTATTTCGTGGCCCGCCGCTACGACGAGGCGGTCGAGGCCATCAGCCGGCTTTCATCCCTGGAGGCGATGCACCATGCGCTTCTCGCGGCCAGCCATGCTGCGGCCGGCAAGGACGAGGCCGCACGGCATGCCGAACAGGTCCTGAAGCTGGCGCCGGAGTTTACCGCCGCGGCGCATCTCGGCACCCTGCACTACCGGCGCCCCGAGGACCGCGAGCACCACCGCGAGGCGCTGCTGCGCGCCGGCCTCCCCGCCTAGAGCTTCAGTTCCCAGAACTGCCCGACCAGGTCCTTGCCGAAGGAGTGATGCTTCTCCTCCTTCACCAGGCGAAAGCCCTGAGAAACATAGATGTGGCGCGCCGCATCCAGGATGTCGTTGGTCCAGAGCGTGAGCTTGTGATAGCCGAAGGCCCGCGCCTGTGCGATGCACTCCTCCACCAATCTCCGGCCGAGCCCGAGCCCCCGGGCGGAGGCATCGACATAGAGCAGCCGCAGCTTTCCGACGGTCTCGCTTTCCCTCACCAGGAATACCGAGCCGATGACCTCGTCGCCACGCTCCGCGATCCAGCAGCGCTCCCGCGCGGGATCGAAGTGCTTCGAGAAATTGGCGACGATCTCGGCCGCGAACCCCTCGAACTCCGCATTCCAGCCGTATTCCTCGGCATATAGCCGCCCCTGGCGATGCACGATCCAGCCGAGATCGCCGGGTTTCGGGTTGCGCAGGATGTAGGACGCGCCCTGCTTCGTGGCGTCCGCAGCGCCTTTTCCCTCCAGCGCGATCTCGATGACATCCATCGCCTGCACCAAGGCATGGCGCCGCGCCACCGGCATCCGCTGCAGCAGCGCCGCGACCTCGGCACGGGTCGCCTCCTCCATCGGCGCGAAGGTCTTTCGTCCCTTCTCGGTCAGAGCAAGGTGATAGCGGCGCCCGTCTTCCGGCGACGGGGTTCGCTTCAGCAGCTTCTTCTTCTCGAAGGACGCCAGGATGCGGCTCAAGTATCCGGCATCGAGGCCGAGATCGCGGCCGAGCTCGGTCGCGGTCGGCGCCGCCTCCCGATGGGCCATTTCATAGAGCACGCGCGCCTCGGTAAGGGTGAAGGCGCTGCGCAGCCAGCCCTCGTCCAGCACGCCGATCTTCTGGGTATAGAACCGGTTGAACCGCCGGAC
>DATKNM010000404.1:0-2066 GCA_035541335.1 Binatia bacterium | reverse complement strand
TGCAGCGCGCGGCGCGGTCCGACGCCGCGCTCGATCAGCACCGCATAGAGCGAGCCCTCGACCGTTTCCGGATCCGGCAGCAGCCGGTTCGGCACCACCGCGTGCTCGATTGCCATCGGCACCTGGTCGGCGGTGCGCAGGCGATCGACGCGGCTCACCAGTTCCCCAGGAGAAAGGCCCAGCGCCATCGATTCCTTCGGTGTTGCCGGGCCGACCGTGCGGCTCAGGAACACGGCACCCGGCTGCAGGCCGCGCGCCAGCATGTCGTCGGTGAAGCTGGAGAGGCGCGACAGCGGCTGCTCGACCTGGACCGCAGGAGCGATGAAGGTGCCGGAGCCCCAGCGTTGCACCAGGATGCCCTTCTCCACCAGGCCGGCGAGCGCTTTCCGGACGGTGACCCGCGAGATGCCGAGCTGCTTTGAAAGCTCGCGCTCGCTGGGCAGCGCCTCGTCGGCCCGCAGGCGGCCGGAGCGCACCGACTCCTGGATTCGCCGCTGGAGCTGCAGATAGAGCGGCGTCGGGCTGCTTTCGTCGAGGCCACCGGTATCGGGAAAGTCCTGGGAGACGGCCTCGTTCACGCGCGCGCTCCCGCGGCCGCGGATTGTGCCGCGCGCGCCAGCAGGATCGCGCCTTCCATGGCGTCGCCGTCCGGCGCCGCGAGCTTCGCTTGGATCGTCTCCGGTAGCCAGGGGCGCAGCGGCTCGGCGAGGCCGCCCAGCAGGCAGATCGCCGGCGCGCCCACCTCCAGCAGCCGATCGGCGAGGCGTGCCACTCCAGATGCGGCGCCTTCGATCACCGCGACGGCCAGCGCGTCGCCGCGCGCGGCGTGCTCCAGCACCAGCGGCGCGAGCTTGGCGAAATCGGTCGGCCGCGCGGCGTCGGCCCAGGTGACGATCTTGCTGATGTCGCCGCCGAACCGGTCGAGCAGGAGGCGGGCGAGCTCGGTCATCGGCGCCATGCCGTCATGGGCCCAGACCGCGCAGCGGATCGCATGGACGCCGATCTCGTTGCCGCTGCCGTCGTCGGAGATGACGTTGCCCCAGCCGCCGATATTCCAGCGCGTCCCCTTCACCACTGCGAGGCCGGCGGAACCCGTGCCGACGATCAGGATCGCGCCGTCGCGTCCGCCGAAGGCGCCGAGCCAGGCGATGTAGGCGTCGGTGTCGACGACGACCTTCGGGAAGGGATGCGGCTGCGCCAGGAGCTGGCGGCAGCGCTCCGGGTCGATTGCCCCCGCCATGCCAAGGCCGACCATGGCGCGGGCGAGCTCGGATTCGCCGACGCCACCCGCCTCGGCCGCGGCGCGGGCCGCCTCCACCACCGAGGCCATCGCGACCTCGGCGCCGAGCCGGGCATTGGCGGGACCGCCCATACCCTCGCCCAGCAGACGGCCACCGCCGTCCCGGATCCGGGCCCGGCAGCGGGTACCCCCGCCGTCGATGCCTATAAAGAGTGTGTCAGCCATTTAATTCGGCGGCGCTCCCAGAACTTCGCCTTCCCCGATAATGCCAGTTTAATTCCACGACGGGAAGCCAGACGGGAAATTGACTCTGAAAATAATACCAGCTTAATATCACTTCAGGGAAGGCGAGGCTGGGAAACAGCCGCATGACGGCAGGCACCGAGGGCAGGTCCCCGCGCTATCGCGGGCTCGATACCTGGAGCGACCGGGAGATCCTGGACGCGCTCTGGGAAGGCCAGGCGCGTGCCATCGCCGCGGTCCGCTCGGCCCTTCCTGCGATTGCCGCTGCCGCCGATGCACTGGCCGAGCGTCTCGCCGGCGGTGGGCGGCTGGTCTATGCCGGCGCCGGTGCGTCCGGATTACTTGCGGCGGGCGATGCTCTCGAAATCGGCCCCACCTTCAACTGGCCGGATGATCGCGTGGCCTGCCTGCTTGCCGCCGGTACTGATCTGACACCCGGGATGCGCGGCGACGTCGAGGATCATGACGCCCGCGGCCATGCGGAAGCGAAGGCGCTCGGCCTCCGCCCCCAGGACGCGCTAATTGCCGTCGCCGCCAGCGGCACCACGCGGTACACGCTCTCTGCCATGCAGGCGGCGTCGGA
>DATKNM010000403.1:0-3602 GCA_035541335.1 Binatia bacterium | reverse complement strand
CGCATCGCGGCGTCTTTTCGCCGCTGGAAACCGCATCATGGCAACCGGTCTGAGAACAGGTTTGCCATGCCGTCTGGAAAAGTGAAGTGGTTCAACGCGCAAAAGGGTTTCGGCTTCATCCAGCCGGATGACGGGAGCAAGGACGTCTTCGTCCATATCAGCGCGGTGGAGCGCGCCGGGATCGGCGCTCTCAACGAGGGCCAGAAGGTCAGCTACGAGATCCAGCAGGAGCGGGGCAAGTCCTCGGCCGGCAACCTGAAGCTGCTCTGATCCCGCTCTCCTGAGTTTCGGCGCGGCGCACCTGCACCCGCGTCGCAGGCGCGTACCGCTGACGACGCGCCGTACGGCGGCCCAAGCCCGCCGCATGACAGCTGCCCTTGGTGGCTGCCTGCGCCGGCGATGGGCCGCCGGGGCCGCGCATCAAGACTGAACCGCGAGAGAGGTCACGACCATGTTGAGGCCGACGGAAGCCCGTGCCGAGGAAGCCCGCAAGAAAGCGCGTGAGGTCTTCACCCGCGATCGCGCCAAGGATGCCGAGGTCGTCAAGGAGCGCGAGAAGGCCTTCGCGGCCCAGGCCCAGAAGACCGCGCGCCTGAAGGCGCTGCGCATCGCCCGCGAGGCGGACCGGCAGGCCGAAGCCGCGGCGAATCCCCCCGCCAAGAAGACCGCCTCCAAGAAAGCGGCTGCCAAGAACACCGCGAAGCCGCAATAGCGCGGCCCGCTTCGCATCCGGGTCAGATCTTCTCGAGGCGGCGCGCGGCGGACCCCGACCCGAACCGCACCTACGCCCCCAGCGCTAACGTCGCCCCCGCCGGAGCCGCGCCGCCGGCCTGTGCCGCGCCCACCTTATGCACCCGCTGCCGCGTATTCGCGCAGAGCACCGCGCCGATGCTGGCCCCGATCACGAAGGCCGAGATCGGCGCGAGGTAGGGCATGATCCCGTCGGGCTGCATCTTCTCGTAGTGTTCCCCGGCGAGGCCGGCCAGGAACAGGGCGCATTCGCTGGCGGCGGCGGCACCGCACCCGTGCACGATCGCATCGACCACGATCCCGCTCCACTTGCCGAGGCACCAGGTCCTGGTCGACATGAAGAGGAACAGCGTCGCGACCGTCGCCGCTGGCAGCGACCAGGGGACCAGCGTGAGGATCTGGAAGTCGGCGATCGGCTTGTATCCGACCGCCACCATGTAGACGGAATAGGCGAGGACGGCGAGGAAGGCGAGCCCAGCCGAGCCGACGAAGACCATGAGGCCGCCGGCGAAGCCGCTGGTGAAATCCGGCACCTGGTCCCAGGACCGCTTGTCCAGCTTGTACATCACCATCCCCGCGGCCAGCACGATCGGCAGCAGGTAGGCGCAGACCGTGATCAGCGGCCAGGTGAGCATCGGCATCGACAGGAAATAGTACTTGTACTGCGCCAGCGTGCCGGCGGGGTCGCCCTGCACGAAGGCATAGATGAGCAGGCTCAGGTAGCACCCGACCAGGGTCATCCCGGCGATCAGCACGAACATCAGGACCAGGTGCTGGGCCGTGAAGTTGAAGCTGATCGGCCGGATCCGGATCTTGGAATCGGCCAGCCGCTGGTTGATCGCGAATTCCGACGGCTCGCTCTGCAGCATGGCGCAGGCGAGCAGCTTCGCCATGCGCCGCACGCCGCAGGAGAGCTTCGTCTCGAGCAGCCGCACCGCCTCGTCGGACTGCATGTCCGAGAGATCGAGCTTGAAGTCGCCGGCGATCGTGTCCACGACCTTCTGCGCCACCTTGAAGAAGTCCTCATAGGCGCGGGCCACCCGCGGCGGGCCTTCGACGCTCTTCAGGTCCTCGCACAGCCGCCACAGCGCCTTGAACTGCCCGCGCCGGCTCTGCACGGCCTTCTTAACGTCATCGAGGGCCGTATCCTTGTCGACCTGGACCAGGCCGTCTTTGCTGATGGCCATGACGATCTCCCGGCCGATCAGCGATGCCTTCTGCGGGATGCTGGCGAAGTCCTGGAAGAACTGCCGGACCTTCCGGTCGAAGCCGGCGAAGCCGGGCGCGGAAGGCATCAGGGTGGTGGCGGCGAGTGCCGCCCAGGCGGGCGTGCCGATCTTCTGGTTGGCGATCTCCAGCTGGCCGAACCACTGCACCAGCAGGTCCTGGGCCTTCGGGAAGCAGCCGACCATGATCAGCGTGAAATAGGCGGCGACGAACATGCCGACATAGGTGAAGGC
The DNA here is from genome assembly GCA_035541335.1 of Binatia bacterium. Taxonomy (GTDB): domain Bacteria; phylum Pseudomonadota; class Alphaproteobacteria; order Dongiales; family Dongiaceae; genus Dongia. The sequence goes on along the minus strand of DATKNM010000403.1, from coordinate 1,392 downwards.
CGCCACGTGATAGCGGAAGGCGGTGGTGAACGACCGGAGCGAGATCGGCGGCGAGAGGTTGTCGGCTTCGGGCAGCGAGATCGCGAAGCGGTTCTTGGCGAACAGCACCACCGAGATCAGGCCGATCCAGAAGCTGGCGTCGGTCAGGCTGTGGCTGAAAGTCTCGATCACACTCGGCACGACTGCCGCGTCCGGCACGTTCGTCATGGGAACCTCCGCAAATGCCCCGCACGCGGCGGCGCTCCGCGCCGTCGAGGCTGGTCTCACTGGATGCCTGAGGTCTTTTGGGGGTGGGCCTGATGTCGGCCGATGCCGGATCAGACGGCACCCCGATTGCCGATCACCGTAATACAAGAATTGCGATAGGAACAGAATGATGCCGGTGACGACAGTCACAGCTGCGCGCACCGCGACCTCCGGATGTGAGAATTCGCGGAGTGGTTTCTTTCGCAGGAAGCGGGAATGGATTATACTTGCCGTTGCACGGATTTTCTCTTCCGAGCGCCGCCGCACCGTCTCCGTTCAACGGAATTCGACCGCGACCGATGCAGCGCGCATCTGCGTCGATCCACTCCACCCGCCGCCAACCCCGACGGGACCCCGACAAAACAAAGAATCGGTTTCGCCCCGCAAATAGAGACTTATGCTTTCTTCGCCAGAGGCTTAAGTCACCCTGACCGCCTCCCGGACGGGGTGGAAGCCGTAAGAGTTTGCAGCGGAGCGAGAGCGTCGCGATGAGCACCCCGAATTTCCTGTTCGACGAACCGCCTGCGAGCGCCTCGGGGACCGTCCTCCTTGCCCACGGCGCCGGGGCGCCGATGGATTCCGCGTCGATGAACGCCGCCGCGCAGGCGCTCGCCAAGGCCGGCTTCCGCGTCGCCCGCTTCGAGTTCGGCTACATGGCCGCGCGTCGCAGCGGCACGCGCAAGCCGCCGCCGCGGGCGGAGACGCTGCAAGGCGAATATCTCGCGGCGATCGCGGCCCTCGATACTTCAGGTCCGCTCATCATCGGCGGCAAGTCCATGGGCGGGCGGGTGGCCAGCATGGTCGCGGACCGCATGCATGCCGAGGGCAGGATCGCCGGCCTGCTCTGCCTCGGCTATCCCTTCCATCCGCCGGAGAAACCGGAACAGCTCCGCACCGCGCATCTCGCCGGCTTGAAGACGCCGACCCTGATCGTGCAGGGCACCCGCGATCCCTTCGGCACAAGCGACGAGGTCGCCGGCTACAAACTCTCGAAAGCGATCGAGCTCCTCTGGCTCGAAGACGGCGACCACGACCTCAGGCCCCGCAAATCCGTCTCCGGCTTCTCCGCCGCCGATCACCTGGCGACGATGGCCGCGCGTGTCGCCAAGTGGAGCAAGACCCTCGCATGACCGCCGACCGCCGATC
>DATKNM010000402.1:0-3797 GCA_035541335.1 Binatia bacterium | reverse complement strand
TAGGCCTTGTCGGTCGCGAAGCTGATGTCGACCCTGTCGTGGCCGCCGCCGGCGGCCTCGACGATCTTGTCCGCCTCGTCGCCGGCCTTGAGCACATAGGTGTCGTCGCCCTTGCCGCCCATCAGAAGGTCGGTCCCGGCGGCGCCGATCAGGGTGTCGTTGCCCTCACCGCCGTTGAGCTTGTCGTCGCCGTCGCCACCCTCCAGCGTGTCGTTGCCGCCGAGGCCGTTGATGACGTCATTGCCGGCATTGCCGACCAGGTGGTTGTCCTTGTCGTTGCCGGTGATGACGTTGGCGAGATCATTGCCCTCGCCGTCCTGTGCATTGCCTTTGAGGATCAGGTCCTCGACGTTGTCGGAGAGCCCGGTGTCCAGGACCGAGCTGATGATCGTGTCATGGCCCTCGTTCGCGTTCTCGATGACCACGTCTTCGGCGGAGTCCACGACATAGGTGTCGTCGCCGGTGCCGCCCGCCATGGTGTCGTTGCCGCCGCGGCCGTCCAGCGTGTCGTTGCCGGCGAGGCCGCTGAGGTGGTTGTCGGCGTCGTTGCCGGTGATCTTGTTGTCGAGCCCGTTCCCGGTGCCGTCCTGGGCGCCGTCGTCGAGGGTCAGGTCCTCGACATTGTCGCCGAGGGTAAAGCTCGCGGCCGTGCTGTGGACGGTGTCGTGGCCTTGATGGGCGCGCTCCACGACTTCGTCGTCGGATTGATCGACGAAGTAGGTGTCGTTGCCGAGGCCGCCTTCCATGTGGTCCTGGCCGGCGCCGCCGTCCAAGGTGTCGTCGCCGGCATCGCCCACCAGGTTGTTGTGGTTGTCGTTGCCGGTGATGTGGTTGTTGGCGGTGTTGCCGTGGATGACCGCGTTCTGGTCGCCCTGGGCCCCCGCCATCAGCACGATGTTCTCGACGTTCTTCGGCAGCTTGAAATTGGCGACCGTGCTGAAGATGACGTCGAAGCCCTCATTGGCGTTCTCGGTGACGGTATCCTTCAGGCTGTCCACGAAATAGATGTCGTCGCCCTTGCCGCCGGCCATGGCGTCGTTCCCGGCGCCGCCGTTCAGGGTGTCGTTGCCGTCGCCGCCCGTGAGGGTGTCGTTGCCGGTCCCGCCGGCAAGGCTGTCATTGCCGGCGCCGCCATCGATGCGGTCGTTCCCGTCGTCACCGGAGAGGGTGTCGTCGTCGTTGCCGCCGCTGATCGTGTCGTTGCCGTTGCCGCCCTCGATCGTGTCGTTACCGCCGGCGCCGATCAGCGTGTCGTTGCCGTCCTCGCCGAAGATGTTGTTGTGGGCATCGCTGCCGGTGATGACGTTGTCGAGCGCGTTGCCGTCGCCCCCGAGCGCGTTGCCCAGCATCTCCATGTTCTCGACATTGTCGGAGAGCGTATAGGCGAGGGAGACGCTGATGACGGTGTCCGTGCCCTCATTGGCGAATTCGACGACCGTGTCGTCCGAGGAATCGACGACGTAGCGGTCGTCGCCGGTGCCGCCCTCCAGGGTGTCCTTGCCGCCGTCGCCGATGAGGAAGTCGTTGCCGGCGTCGCCGAAGATGTTGTTGTGGCCCGACGTGCCGAGGATCTCGTTGTCGAGGTTGTTGCCCTCGGCGCCGAGGGCGTTGCCCTGCATCACCAGGTCCTCGACGTTGTCGGTCAGTGTGTAGCTCAAGATCGAGCTGAAGACGGTGTCATGCCCCTCGCCCGCCTGCTCGATCACGGCGTCCTTGCTGTCGTGCACGATGTAGATGTCGTCGCCGGTGCCGCCCTCCAGCGTGTCACCGCCGCCATTGCCGTCCAGCGTGTCGTTGCCGGCCTCGCCGAACAGGTTGTTGTGCGCGAAGTTGCCGGTGATGCGGTTGTCGAGCGCATTGCCGTCGCCGCCGAGCGGAACGCTGACATTGTCGAAGTTGCCGAGGATCAGGTCCTCGACGTTGTCGGGCAGCGTGTAGCTGAGCGCATTGCTGGTGATCGTGTCGTGGCCCTCGTTGGCTTTTTCGATCACCACGTCCTGCAGGCTGTCGACGAAGTAGTGGTCGTCCCCCGCGCCGCCGATCAGAAGGTCGTGACCTTGCCGATTGGGGTCGTTGCCGTTCAGGTTGTCGTTGCCGTCGCCGCCTTCGAGACGATCATTGCCGGCATCGGCCTGCAGATTGTCGTCGCCGGCGCCGCCGAACAGCTGATCGTCGCCCCCGAAGCCGGCGATGTTGTCGTTGCCGCTGCCGCCGACCAGGAAATCATTGTCGTCGCTGCCGAAAATGTCGCTCATGGTCCCTGCCCTTGGTTGAAGTCCGGGAGAAGCCTCGGGCGCGCGATGCACCCCGCCTTCCGGATGAGGGCAAACTAGGAATTGGCACGGTCAGCGATCTGTGACTCGCATCACGGATGGCTGAGTTGGCTCATTTGTCCACAAAGAATGATGGTTGGAAAAAGGTAGAAATTCCGGAATATCGGTCATACCCGGTCGATTTCACCCCATTTATGGTTAAAAAATGGAATATGACGCATGCTGTGAGTACCACAATTTTCCACACAGCAGGTCCGGCCGGCGCGACGGCGGTTGAGCCGGATAAGGGGCGCCGTTAGGGTGTCGCCCCGCACCTCGAATCGCCATCACGGTCCCGATCCTCATGAACAGCACCCGAATCATCTCCGGTCTCGGCGAGATCGCCGACCGGTTCGACCTGGTGCTGATGGACCTCTGGGGCTGCGTCCATGACGGGATCAAGCCTTACCCCCCGGCGCTCGATTGCCTGGCCCGGCTGGGGGCGGCGGGGAAGACCGTCGCCATCCTCTCCAACGCGCCGCGGCGCGCCGGCGAGGTGATCGCACGGCTGAGCGAGATGGGCGTCGACCGGGCCCTCTACACCGAGCTCTTCGCCTCCGGCGAGGAGACCTGGCGCTATCTGAAGACGCGGCCCGACGGTCTGGCGCAGCGCCTCGGCCGCCGCGTCTATCCCATCATGTCGGAGCGCGATCGCGGCATGCTGGAGGGACTCGATCTCGAGGCGGTCGATGACGTCGGCGCGGCGACTTTCCTGCTGGTGACCGGGATCGCCGACGAGAAGAGCCAGGCCGCGGACTTCGATGCCGTGCTGAAACCCGCGGCGCGCGCCAGCCTGCCGCTGGTCTGCGCCAATCCCGATCTGCTGGTGCATCGCGGCGGAGTCGAGGAGATCTGCGCCGGTGCAATTGCCGAGCGCTATGAGCGGCTCGGCGGCCGCGTCGTCTATCACGGCAAGCCGCACCGCAAGATCTATGAGACCATCTTCAAGTCCTGCGGCCTTTCGGCGCCGGAGCGGGCGATCGGCGTCGGTGATTCCTTCCGCACCGATGTGCGCGGCGCGGCCGACATGGGTGCGGGCTCGGTCCTGGTCGCGGGCGGCATCCACCGCCTGGAGCTGATGCGGGCAGGCCGGCTCGATGCCGGCCAGCTGGCGGCCCTCTCCCGCAAGCTCTCGGTTGTTCCGGACTATGCGGTGAGCCAGCTCGCCTGGTAGGGCATCTGGCTCTCCTCGGCCTGCGTATCCTAAGATCAGGCATCGGGAGAGGGCGGGATCACGGACGTGGCCGAGCAAGCGGCGGAGTGGACCTGGAGCTTCGACCGGCCGCCGGCGGAAATCTGGCCGCTGCTGGCGGATACCGCGCGATTCAACGAAGCCGCGAAGCTGCCGAAGCACGCCATCACCGACATTCCGCAGCCCGACGGCAGCGTCCGGCATTTCGGGCTGCTCAAAGTCGGTCCCTTCGACATCCGCTGGCAGGAGCAGCCGGTCAACTGGGTCAACGAGCAGTGGCTCGAGCATTGCCG
>DATKNM010000401.1:0-2128 GCA_035541335.1 Binatia bacterium | reverse complement strand
TCGAACTTCGATCACCGCAGCGTGCTGTTCAACGACGAGGTCGACGCCATCATCCTCGGCAAGGAAACCGCCGATGCGCTGGAGCGTATCTTCGAGGACGGGATGAAGATCTCGGTCGCGATCGATCGCGAGACCTGGGTCGACGGCCGCCCCTTCACCGAACGGGCGCGCGGCTTCTTCGCCCGGGTGTGGCAGTCGATGCTCTAGTTGCGAAGGAGACGAGGGATGAAGACGCTCTTGAGCAGCCTGGCTTTCGCGCTGTGCCTCACCGCCACGCCATGCTTCGCGGCAACCGACCCGACGGCCGAGATCGCCTATTTGATCGATCTCGTGCGGCACTCCGACTGCACCTTCATCCGCAACGGCAGCGAATACGACGGCGCCAAGGCGGCCGACCACGTGCAACAGAAGTACGACTATTACCGGAAGGAAATCTTCACGGCGGAGGACTTCATCGACAAGGCGGCGACCAAGAGCATGCTCAGCGGCGCGCCCTACCAAGTGCGCTGCCCCGGCGAGGCCGCCACGCCCGCGGCGACCTGGCTGCGGACCCAGCTCCAGCTCTATCGGACGCATCCCCCGTCCGGTACCGGCGGGACAAGGACCGGCGCCAATTAGATCCGAAAGGTGGAACGGCCTTTCGGACAAAGTGTTGTGTGATATGCGCGACGTTCGGGATCGGCGTTAACCATAGTCCCAAAATGATGCGCAATCGCTTGACTTATATCAATATTTGGCCCGATGCTGTGTACAATTCTGCCACAGAGCTGGGTGGCATCGATCCGGAAAGCCGTCGCCGTGAAGGGCACTCGAACCGCACCATGGGTTCTGGTCGTCGATGATGATGCGGAGCTGCGCGAGACCCTGCGCCGCATGCTCGAATCGATTGGCTATCGGGCGACCTGCGTGGCGGACGCCAACGCCGCGATGTCGGCAATCGACGAGACGAAGCCCGACATCGTCATCACCGACATCTACATGCCGGCCGGCGACGGGTTCGAGCTGCTGAACTGGATGCGGCGACAGGAGATCGCCGTCCCGGTGATCGCGATCTCCGGCTCCAGCCGGACGCTGTCCGACCGGTCGCGTTACGATCCGCTGCAGATGGCGCAGGAACTCGGCGCCGTCGCGGTGCTCGACAAGCCGTTCCGCCAGTCGCAGTTGGCCGAGACCATCGACCGCGTGCTGGCCAATCGCGGCGTACCGCCGCGGGGCTAGCCGCGCTTCACCGATCGCCCGTATTACTCGCCGATGGTCAGCGTGACGATGTCATGGCCCAGCATGCCGGTGCCGACGGCCTCGCCCGGTCCCACCAGGAAGAGGACGGACCCGGTACGGCCATCGAGGCATCGAAGCGTCGCCTTGCCGGAATCGCCCTTCGGCGTTCCGGAGGTATCGGCCCCGACCTCTCCGGTCGTGTCGTCCGCCACCTGCCGGTAGGGCCCGTCGCAATGAGCGCCCCGGTTGCTGGTGAGGATCAGGTCGCCGTCGCCGCTGATGCTGGCGGTCGAGCGGCCGGTGAAATACTCCGGCGTGTGCAGCATGCGTCCGGCGATCTGCTTGCTTGCCGGGGTGGCGCAGCCGTTGAGCAGCAGGAGCGCGGCGCCCAGCGCGACCACTCCGCCCATTCCGACCCTCTGCGGTCGGCCGGTGAGGTTTGTCATTTTGCCGTCATTTCCGATCGAAAAGCCTAGCCCCGGCGCATTCAACGCACGTTCCTGCGTAATTGTTCCCGGCTCTTATCCCGGGGTGTTTGCCGCGGCAACCAACAGGATCGTGACCGATTCCCGATAGCGCGACCGGTGGTAGGCCCCTAAGGTGGCGGCGACAATATCGGGGATTCGATCATGACTGCGCCGATCCGGAGGCCGAGGGCGAAATCCGCCATGGCACTGACCGCGGACTTGGTGGCGCAGGTCGAGCGCAAGGAACCTGATCCCGGGCCGGTGCCGGGGCGCGCCTACCTCTCGGAGCAGGATTACGACGTGCTCGCCGCGGAGCTCATTGCCGAAAGCGGTCCCGATCCGTTCTGGGTCTTCGCCTACGGCTCCCTCATTTGGAAGCCGGAATGCGATTTCGCCGAGCATCGTCGGGCGACCGCCCACGGCTGGCATCGCTCCTTCTGCAT
>DATKNM010000400.1:0-4448 GCA_035541335.1 Binatia bacterium | reverse complement strand
GTCGAGGCCATAGAGCGCCTCGCGCAAGGCGAAGGTGAGCCCTGGCCCGACCTTCAGGATGGCGAATCCGTCTGCGACCAGGGCTGCCAGCGCCGGCGCGGGCTGGTAATCGGTGGAATGCGCCTCGAAGACCAGGCCGGGCAGGCGATCGAGCGCGGCGCTGAGGTTGCGTGCGCGCTCGGGCCGGTAGACCGCGACATTGGCATTGCCGAACTCGACGCCCGGCTGCACCACGATCGCAATCACGCGACGGATAGCGTCGGCGACGCCCGCGGCGGCGAAGGCGTCGCGGTGGACTGCGAAAGTGCGCCCGGCGGCGCCGGGCTCGGTCACGACGATCTCGCCCAGCACATGGGTGGCACCGCCCGGTGGCGGCACCTCGGTGCCGATTACGTAGGCAGGCGGCAACTCCGCGCGATCCTCGGCAACCCGCGCGAGGCGCGCGGCGCGAGTCGCGGTGATCTCATCGACGAGTGCAGCGGGCTCGCCGGCGCAGCCCATGGAGGTGTCGAGGTGGATCTTCTGGAAGCCGGCCGCGACGTACTCGGCCACCATCGCCTCGGCCTTCGCCATCGCCTGCTCGGCCGGCAGCGCCTTCCAAGGATTGGGGCCGAGGTGGTCGCCGCCGAGGATGAGCTGCTCGCGCGGGAAGCCGATCCGCGCCGCAATACTCTCGACGAAGCGGCGGAAGTCGGCGGGCTGCATGCCGGTATAGCCGCCGTCCTGGTTGACCTGGTTGCAGGTCGCCTCGATCAGGACCGGGGCGCCTTCCGTCTTGCCGCGCTGCAAGGCGGCTTCGATCACCAGCGGATGCGCCGAGCAGATCGAGGCGATGCCGCGCGCTTCGCGCCCGATCAGCCGCGCCATGGCGCCGTCGCGTTCGACCGCATTCATGCCAGCGTCACCACCTTGGTCAGGTGACGCGGCGCCACGGTGTCGATGTTGTGGGCCTGGGCGGCGCGCTCGCCGAGCAGCTGCAGGGCCGGCAGGCAGGCAAGGCCGATCAGCGCGGGATCGCAGGGGACATCGAACGCCGCGTCGCCCGGCCCGCCGAGTCCGATCACCCGCGCGCCCTTCTCCTGAAGCTCGGCGACCAGCTTCGCCTCGGCGCCCTTGCGCTCCGGGCTGTAGAGCATCACCGCTACGGTGCGGTCATCGACCAGGCTGATGGGGCCGTGCCGGTATTCGAGCGGATGGAATCCCTGGGTGAAGATCTGGCTCATCTCCATCAGCTTCAACGCGCCTTCCAGCGCCACGCCGTAGAGCGCGCCGCCGCCGAGATAGACGAAATGCGAACGGTCGGCGATCAGCGCCGGCAGCCGCGCGTCGAGCCCGTCGAGCAGGTTCTGCGCGGTGTCGATCAGCGATTCCTGGACGGTGTAGCCGAGCAGCCGCAGGCCCATCAGCAGCATCAGGCTCGACGAGACCGTCATCACGATGCCTTCGACCGGATGGGTCTTGGTCACGAGCAGCTGGTCGCAATGGGCGGCGATGACGCTCTCGCGCTCGACGGTGATCGCCGTGACCCTGGCGCCGATCGCCCGGCTGGCCTTGGCGGCCGCCACCGTCTCGGTCGTTTCGCCGCTCCGGGAGAGCGCCACGACATGGGCCTTCTCCGGGCGCGGCCAGTAGCGTCTGGCATCGCTGGTCCATTCGCCGCCCGGTACGCCGATCGCGGCGCGGCCGGAGGCGCTTGCCAGCGCCGCCAGGGAGAGTGCCAGGTTATAGGAGGTGCCGCAGCCGACGAACACCATGATCTCGGCCGCCGGCGCGGCATTCGCGAGCGACGGCGCGGCCTGCGTGATGGCCGTGCGCCAATAGGGAAACTGCTCGAAGATGGATTGCTCGGTGCGACCCATGGAATTCTCCGTAATACTCACTTGATGGAACCGGCCAGCAGCCCGCTGACCAGGTAGCGGTTGAGGAAGACGACCACCAGCGCGGGGATGATGATGGCAATCGAGCCGGCGGCGGTGATCAGCCCGTAGTCGATGAAGTTCTTGGTGGCGAATTCCGGAATCAGCACGGTCAACGGCTTGGTGGCCGACGGCGAGAAGACCAACGGCACCAAGTATTGTCCCCAGGCGCCCAGGAAGGTCAGGATCGAGGCGGCGGTAAGGCCGGGACCGACCAGCGGCAGCACGATCCGGAAGAAGATGTAGAGCTTGCCGGCGCCGTCGAGCTGCGCCGCTTCCTCCAGCGAGATCGGCAGCTGCTCGAACACGCTGCGCAGCAGCCAGAGCGAGAGCGGCAGGTAGGCCGAGACGTAGATCGCAGTGACGCCGGTGACGGTGTCCACCTGATGCAGGCTGATCATCAGCCGATAGAGCGGGATCAGCACGGCATAGCCGGGAATCGCCAGGGTCGCGACGACCGCGATGAACAGGGTCTGCCGGCCGGGGAAGTTCAGCCGCGTGAAGGCGTAGCCGCCCAGCGCCGACATGGCGACGCAGACCACGGTCGAGGCGAGCGAGGTGAGGACGCTGTTCCAGAGCGCGGCGCGGAACTGGGCCCAGACCTGCGTTTCTCCCAGCGAACCCACATCGACGCCGGCCAGCCGCAGGTAATGGTGCAGCGTGAAATGCTCCGGGAAGAAATGGATCGGCCGCGCCGAGAAGTCGGCCGACGGGGTGATCGAGCTCACCAGGTTCCAGTAGATCGGGCCTAGCGACCACAGCAGGAGCAGGGCGACGCCCAGCCAGACCACGACCCGATGCCCGATGCCCGGCTGCATCACTCGTACCGCGTGGTGTTGTAGACCCGCACGACATAGACCAGCGAGACCAGCAGCGAGACGACCGTCACCGTCAGCGACATGGCCATGCCGTAGGAGAAGCGCAGGTTCTGGAAGGTCTCCATGTAGATCTGCACCAGGATCGGCCGCGTCTCGAGGCTGGAGGAGGCGAGCACCCAGGCCTCGTCGAACAGGTTGAATGCAGTCACCGTCGCATTGGTCATGGCGACCGCGACGGCGCCGCGGATCAGCGGCAGGGTGATCTTGAAGAACATCTGCGAGCGCGTTGCGCCGTCGATCCGCGCCGCCTCGTAGAGATGGCCGGGGATGCTCTGCATCGCCGCCAGCGCGATCACCACCGTCAGCGGCATCATGCGCCAGATGTGGACCACGGCGACCGCGATCAGCGCGCTGGCGCGGTCGTTGAACCAGACGTGGTTGTCGAAGGGCAGGCCGAAGGCGACCAGGATGCCGTTCAGCAATCCGGCGCCGGGCTGGTAGATCCAGAGCCAGATCACGGCGTTGACCACCGCCGGCAGCGCCCAGGGCAGCACCACCGCCGCCAGCAGCCACTTGCGGCCGATCCGGACGTGGTTGATCAGCGCCGCCGCCAGCACGCCGAACGCGGTCTCGGCGCTGACGGCGATCAGGACATAGATGAAGGTGTTGGCCCAGGCACGGCCGAGATCACCGTCCGAGAACATGTTGACGTAGTTGGCGATCCCGACGAACGGCGTCCCGGGCTGCATCGGATTGACCCGATGCAGGCTGTCCCAGACCGTCGCCGCCAGGGGAAAGAAGACCAGCGCCGCCATGGTGACGATCAACGGCGCGATCATGCAGTAGCCGAGCACCGCATCGCCGCTGCCGGCGATGCGATGCTCGGTTTCGACTTCCGGTACGGCCAGTGCCGTCACTGCGCCATCGCTTTCTTGGCGCCTTCGGCGATGTTCTGCATCGCCTGGTCGACGGTGATCTCCCCCTTGGCGGCGCTGTTGATGTTGGTATTCACCGCGCTGGAGAAGGCGGGGTACCAGGGCGGCGTGCCCTGCGAGAACAGCGGCTCGACGTGCTTCGATTCCTCGACCAGAGCGTCGCCGCTGATCAGCTTATTCTGGGCGTTGAGCGCCGCCAGCGCCGAGGTGCGGGTCGGCAGGAAGCCGTTGGCATAGTTCTCCTGCTGGAACTCCTTGGTGGTGAACCACTTCACGAAGGCGATCGCCGCGTCGCGGTTCTTGGAGACCTTGGGAATGCCGAGCGCCTCCGGCAGGCCGAAGCTGCGGGGCTGGCCGCTCTCGGTCGGGAACACGATCGCCGCGATGTTGCCCGCGACCTTCGAGTTCTTGGGATCGTTGAACGCGCCGAGGCGTCCGGGCTCACCCGAGATCATGACGCTGACGATGCCGTTGGCGAACATGTCCTCATTGATCTGGCTGTCCTTCAAGCCGGTGGAGGCGGGATCGACCAGGCCTTCCTTCAGCAGCATCATCTCGAACGCGAAGGCCTTGTAGCCGGCGGAATCCTTATCGACGAACAGCGGCTTGAAGTCCTTGTCGAACAGGTCGCCGCCGAACGCCTTGGTCAGCAGGTACCAGCTGGTCGAGGCGCCCTCGGTCGGCGAGAGCGGCAGGCCGAGCGGATACTTGGTGACGCCCTTGGCCTTGATCTGCTTGGCGTCGGCCACCAGCTCGTCCAGCGTGGTCGGCATCTTGGT
>DATKNM010000399.1:0-2306 GCA_035541335.1 Binatia bacterium | reverse complement strand
CACCAGATCGAAGCGGTTCGGAACCTTCAAGACGCAGTCTTCAACCGTTACGCGTGCCATTCTCGACAATCTCCAGAAACAAAGCCAAGTGCCTGCAACGAATATATTGTTTCGGAAGCGGCAAGGCAAGGCGCGGGCGTCCGCCAAGCCATGCGGCTCGCGCATGCAGACGGCGCGGCCCGACGCACCCGGTCAGCCCAGCCGCCGGATCCTCTGGCCCGGCGGAAGGGCCGCCAGGAGCGCTGTCACGCCTTGTCCCGTGACCGGATGGCGCCAGGCCGGAGCGATGTCGGCCAGGGGGCGGAGCACGAAGGCGCGGTCGGCGAGCCGCGGATGCGGCAGGAGCGGCGGCTCGGGACCTTCGCGGAGCTCGCCGCGGCAGTCGAGCAGATCGAGATCGATCACCCGCGGGGCATTGCGCTCGCCCCGGACTCGCCCGAAGGCATTTTCAACCGTCGCCAGCAGCGCCAGCACCTCGGTCGCGGCGCGGTCGCTCGCCACCTCGATGACACCGTTCACGTACCAAGGCTGATCCGAGACGGGAATGGGTTCCGTTTCATAGAGCGGCGAGCGCGCGCGGATCTCGAGGCCGCGCGCCGCCAGCGCGGCGATCGCGGCATGGATCGTGTCACGCGGCGCGCCGTGCTCGGGGCTCGGCAGGTTGGCGCCGAGGCCGATGAATATTCCGCCCTGCAGCATGAGGAAAGGTTGCGATCGACTCGAAAAAAGTGGCGAAAAACGCTGTTGAAATGCCGTCCGGCGCCGGTATTACTAAAGCCAAGGCGCCGGATGTACGGCCCGCGGAACATAGTTTAGGCGATTTCGCTGAAAGGACAATTCGGATGACGACCCGATTCTATACGGAGGAACGCGTCGCCCTGTTCATCGACGGCGCCAATCTCCACGCTGCCGCCCGCTCCCTCGGCTTCGACATCGACTACAAGCGGCTGCTGAAATATTTCCAGGAGCAGTGCCGCCTCATTCGCGCCTTCTACTACACGGCGCTGATCGAGGACCAGGAATACTCGCCGCTCCGCCCGCTGGTGGACTGGCTGGACTACAACGGCTTCACCATGGTGACCAAGCCGACCAAGGAATTCACCGACGCCATGGGCCGGCGCAAGATCAAGGGCAACATGGACATCGAGCTCGCGATCGACGTCCTCGAGATGTCGGCGCATCTCGACCACGTGGTGCTGTTCTCCGGCGACGGCGACTTCCGCCGCCTGGTGGAGGCGGTGCAGCGCCGCGGCGTCCGCGTCTCGGTGGTCTCGACCGTGCGTTCCCAGCCGCCGATGGTGGCGGACGAGCTCCGCCGCCAGGCCGATGTGTTCGTCGAGCTGGAGGAGCTCTCGCCGCTGATCGCGCGCCAGCACGCGCCGCGGCAGGGTCAGGGTCAGAACCAGGGACAGGTGCAGGGGAGCTCTCCCGCCCCGGCGCAGAGTCCGTCCCCGGTGCCCGGACCGAGCCCGGCACCGACGCCTGCGGCTACAGAACCCACCGAGGACCGCGGCGCCTGAGCCGTGGGCGTGGCTTTGGAGCTCGCGGAGCCCGGTCGGGACTGTCCGCTCTGCCCGCGCCTCAAGGATTTTCGCGACGCCAATCGCGCGGCCCTGCCCGACTATTTCAACGCGCCGGTGCCCTGCTTCGGCGACGCCGCGGCGAAGCTGCTCATCGTCGGCCTGGCGCCGGGCCTGCACGGCGCCAACCGCACCGGCCGCCCCTTCACCGGCGACTATGCCGGCGACCTCCTGTTCGCCACCCTGCTGAAGCTCGGCCTCGCCGCGGGAACCTATGACGAGCGGCCGGATGACGGCCTCACGCTGGTCGGCTGCCGGATCATCAACTCGGTCCGTTGCGTGCCGCCGCAGAACAAGCCGCTGCCGGGCGAGATCGCGACCTGCAACCGGTTCCTGAAGCCGGAGATCGTCGGGTCGAAGGCAAGAGCGATGCTGGCGCTGGGCGCGATCGCGCATCAGGCCGCGCTGACGGCGCTGGGCGAGAAGAAGAGCGCCTTCAAGTTCGCCCACGGCGCACGGCACGCGTTGCAGTCGGGGTTCGTGCTGGTCGATAGCTATCACTGCTCGCGCTACAACACGAACACCGGCGTGCTGACGCCGGAGATGTTCGAGAGCGCCGTCGCCCAGGCGAAAGCGGCGGCGGGGTTGTAGAGCGATCCTGAAAGATCTCAGGCAGCGTCCAGGCCCTCACCCTACCTCTCCCTACGGGCGAGGGGTTCACCGAGCGCTCGTTGGCAGCCGATCAGAAAGGCTTGCGTCGCAGCGTCCCCTCGCCCGTAGGGAGAG
>DATKNM010000398.1:0-4465 GCA_035541335.1 Binatia bacterium | reverse complement strand
CGGCGTCATCGTCTCCGTGTCGGACCCGGCGGTCTGGGCGGCGGCGATCGAGCCGCTCGCGACCGACATGCTGCAGCGAGACGAGATGGGTCGCCTCGCGCGCGACTGGATCGAGCGCGAATGGCCGGATTGGGGCGAAGTGCTGGAACGGGACTTGTTGACCGCCTGGGAAGAGGCGGCATTGAACGGAAGGTATCGGCATGTCGATCATGCGCGCCGTTGGGCAAGCAGCTGACGTTCTTCGCCTGCTCCCGATCGGCGGCCCCAGCTGTTGCAACATCGCGGTCACCAACGTCTGCAACGCGACCTGCGATTTCTGCAATTACGCCAAGGACAAGGACTTCGTCACGGAGAAGAAGTGGCTGGATCCCGAGCGCCTCGGTCGCGCGCTCGACATCCTTTATAGCCGCGGCATCCGCTACATCACCTTCTCCGGCGGCGAGCCGATGCTGCATCCGAAGATGACCGAGATGATCGCCGCGGTCGCGTTCCGCGGCATGCGCCCGGCGATGGTCACCAACGGCTCGGCGCTGACCGAGCGCAACATGAAGGACCTCGCCGCGGCGGGGCTGAAGACCCTCTTCATCTCGATCGACTCGCCGGAGGCGGAGAAGCACGAGAAGAACCGGGGCCTTCCCGGGGTCTGGGACAAGATCCGCAACGGCAATGCGATGCTGAAGGCGCTCGGCATCAAGACCGTCGCCTCCTGCACGATCAACCGGCTGATCGGCGACTTCGAGGAGCTGTTCGCGGCGCTCGACGATCTCGGCTTCTCCACCGTGACCTTCACCTATCCGAAGAAGGAGCTGAACTCCGGCTCGCTGGTGTTCTCCTCCTCCTCGCTGATCGACTTCTCCGAGGTCGAGCTCGCCGACGTGCTCGAGGCGCTGCGTTCCAAGAAGGAGAAATTCGGCATCCTCAATCCGGCGGAATCGCTCTCCGAGATGGTGCGGTTCCTGAAGCAGGAGCAGCAGCAGTTCCCCTGCTACGGCGGCTACAAGTATTTCGCGCTCGACGTCAACTTCAACATCTACCGCTGCGATTTCTGGCATGAGCCGATGGGCACGATCGAGGAGTTCGCCAACGTAGAGTTCATCCGCGACGGCTGTACCAAGTGCATGAGCGTCTGCTATCGCGATTCGAGCGTGTTCCTGAACCTGCCGGTCGCGATCGGCGATGCGATCGGTCATGCGAAGCGCGGCCGGCTCGGCCACGCGGTCAAGACCCTCGCCGCCCCCAGCGTTCGGAAATCCGCGCGCTCGCTGATGGAAGAGTGGAAGACCCTGAAGCGGCTGGCGAAGACGTCGTAAGCGATTTCAACCCGCGCGATGGTGCCGCCGGAACCTGGGGCGTTCCAGGACGGCCCAGGCGGCGAGGCCGGGCAGGCCGACGCCGAGCTCGCGTGCGCGCTTCACCAAGGCCAGGGCGAGCGCCATGTGCCCCGGGACTCCGGCCCAGCCGCAGAGCAGGAGCAAGGCGCCCTCCTGGACGCCGAGGCCGGCAGGCAGCAGGAAGCCGACGGTGCGGGCGGCGCTCAAGAGCCCCTCGATCATGACGGCATCCAGAACGCCGATCGGATGGCCCATCATCCGGAGTGCGATCCAGCTTTCACCGGCCCGGCAAGTCCAGGTGAGAACGTGGACCGCGATCACCAAGCCGGAGAGCGGAACGCGACGGTAGATGGCGGACAGCCGCGCCCAGAGGGGGTGCTCCTGGGATTCGTCCGCCACCAGTCGCGCCAGGCCGAAGCGCGCCGCGAGCGCGGTACCCCCCTTGATGGCGCCCTGGCGCTGACCGGCGATCAGCAGGATCAGCGGCAGGACCGAGACGACTACGCCGCCCGCGACCCGGGCGATCGCCTGCTCGTTCAGCACCCAGAGCTGCCAGAGGCCGGGCAGCGCAAACAGCACCTGCGCGGCCAGCGCCAGGGTCATGTCCACGATCACCGTCGCTGCAGCCTCCATGCCGCTCGCCGGCTTGCCCTCGCGCTTCAGGGCGTGGAACAGCAGCCGCGCCCGGGCGAACTCGCCGCCGACCTGCGCCACTGGAAGAAGACCGTTGACGCTCTCGCTGATCCAGCGCGCGACCACCGTGATGAGCAGCGCCGGACGGCTGCCAGGCTGAAACAGCAAGCGCCAGGCCGTGCCCGCGACCAGCAGCGACACGAAGCGCCACAGGATGAGGAGGGCGAGACCCCAGCCGATGACGGTCGCCGCCTGCCAGATCGAATCCCAATCGTGGCGCGTAAAAAGAAAGACGCAAGCCGCGATACCGCAGGCGGCGCCGATGGCGACGCGAAGTCGCAACGCGCTGATCTCCCCCGTTGGTTCCTATCCGAGATAGCCGTGCTGGTTGAACCAGGAGACGGCATCGGCGATCGCGGCCTTGGCCGGACGCGGGCGATAGCCGAGATCCCGGATCGCGTGATCGCTGGAGAAGAACATGTGCTTGCGCGCGAGCCGCACACCGTCCCGCGTCACGAACGGCTCGCGCCCGGTAAGACGCGCCCAGAGCTCCGCCAGAAACGCGATCGGCATCACCACGTCGTGGGGCAGGCGCCAGCGCGGCGCCGGCCGGTGCACGATCTCGGCCACCGCCGCCAGAATCTCGGCGAGCGTCAGGTTCTCCGCGCCGAGGATGTACTGGCCGCCGATCACGCCCCGCTCCATCGCCAGCAGATGACCCTCGGCGACGTCATCGACATGGACGATGTTGAGGCCGGTATCGACGAAGGCCGGCATCCGGCCGCTGGCCGCCTCGACCACCATCTTGCCGGTCGGGGTCGGCTTCACGTCGCGCGGCCCGATCGGCGTCGAAGGATGGACGATCACCGCCGGCAGCCCCTGTTCGGCGACCATCCTCTTCACCACCGCCTCGGCGGCGAACTTCGATTGCTTGTAGGGGCTGATGATGTCGCTCTCGCGTACCGGCGTCTGCTCGTCCGCCGGCTCGGAATCCCGCGACAGGCCGAGGGTGGCGACGCTGCTGGTATAGACCACGCGGCGCACGCCGGCACAGCCGGCCGCCTCCATGACGTTGCGGGTGCCGTCGACATTGGCAGCGAACATGGCGGCGGCGTCGGGCACCCAGAGCCGATAGTCGGCGGCCACGTGGAAGAGGGTGTCGCAGCCCTTGATCGCGCGCTCCAGGGACTTCCGGTCCCGGAGGTCGCCGAGCTCGATATCGACCTTGAGGTCCTCCAGGTTGCGCCGGTCGCTGCTCGGGCGCACGAAGGCGCGCACCGCCTCGCCGCTTTCCAGCAGAGCGCGGACGACGGCCGAACCGACGAATCCCGAAGCGCCGGTAACCAGGGCTGTCATTCTAATCGACCTCAGCACTCAATCGGCGACGGCAACCGGAGGACCGGCATGCACGGTACGTCTCATACACTCAATTTGGGTTCTCGGGGTTCCCGCCTGTTCGCACTATATCATTTCCAGCGGCTTTGCGCGCGCCGGGGGTGGAAAGTCGCGGTCGATTTCCGCCAAATCGTCAGGTGTTAATGCCAAATCCGCGGCCGCGGCGTTCTCGCGCACGGCTTCGAGCCGCTTGGTCTTCGGCACCGCGAATACCAGCGGATTCCGCAGGCACCAGGCCAGCATGACCTGCCCCAGGGTCGCGTCGTGGCGCTCGGCCACGCGGCGCAATGCACCCGATTTTGGAAGCCGGCCCTGAGCGAGGGGCGAGTAGGCCATAATGGGAATGCTGCGGGCGGCCTGCCAGGGGATGAGGTCGAAGTCGATGCCGCGGGTCGTGACATTGTACAGCACCTGGTTGGCCTGCACCTGATCGCCGCCCTTCAGCGCCACCCACTCCGCCATGTCTCGGGGATCGAAGTTGCTGACGCCGAAGCCGCGGATCTTGCCGGCCTTCATCAGGTCCCGGAAGCCGGCCAGGGTCTCGGCCAGCGATTCGCCGCCGCGCCAGTGCAGAAGATAGAGATCGATGCGGTCGGTCTTCAGCTGCTTCAGCGAGCGCTCGGCCGCTGCGGCCACGCCCTTCCGCGAGGCGTTCGAGGGCAGCACCTTGGAGACCACGAAGACCTGGTCCCGCCGGCCGGCGATCGCCTCTCCCACCACCGCCTCGGCGCCGCCATTGCCGTACATCTCCGCAGTGTCGATCAGCGTCATGCCGAGATCGAGGCCGAGCCTCAGCGCCTTCACCTCGTCGGCGCGGTCGCGGGCCTGCTCGCCCATGCGCCAGGTGCCCTGGCCGAGCACGGGAATCTCGTCCCCCATCGGAAGTCGGAGTTTGCGCATGGGTCACCGTCTGAGACTCGGACCGGCAATCTAGCGAGCCCCGGTCGACGCCGCTATAGTGCCGCCCCATGAACACGTTCTTCCTGATCCTGTGCCTGGTCCTCATGCTGGCCACCCTCTCGACCCTGATCGTCGGCGTCGGCGCCATGGGCAAGGGCGGCCCATTCAATGAAAAATACGGCAACAAGCTGATGCAGCTCCGCGTC
>DATKNM010000397.1:0-2631 GCA_035541335.1 Binatia bacterium | reverse complement strand
ATGCAGCCGTGGTGTTGACCGGCGTGGGCCTATCTGAAGATCCAGCGCACTCGCGCCCTACCGCGCCGCGTACCCGCCATCGACCAGCAGATCCGCGCCGGTCATGTAGCTGCTGTCGTCGCTCATCAGGAACGCCGCCGCACCGGCGATCTCATCCGGTCGGCCGATGCGGCCGATGGGAAAGCGGGGGGCGAGCTTGGCGTTCGCTTCCTCGAGGCTGGCGTTGCGCGCCATCAGGCGTTCGGTCCAGATGGCGCCCGGCGAGAGCGTATTGACGCGGATGCCCTCGGCGGCGTGGTCCAGCGCCATTACCTTGGCGAGGTTGACGAGGCCGGCCTTGGCGGCGCAATAGGCGGCGCTGCCGGCGACGCCGACCTGCGCGAATTGCGAGGCGACGTGGACGATGCTGCCGCCCTTGGCCCGCAGATGCGGGATCGCGAATTTGCTCATCAGGAAGGCGCCGGTCAGGCCGACCGCGATCTCCTGGTTCCAATCCGAGAGCGCAAGATCGACCACGCTGCCGTCATGCGACGGCGCCGCGGCATTGTTGATCAGGCCATAAAGCGATCCGAAATGCCGGACCGCGGCCTTGACCGCAGCCTCAGCGGAGGCGGGATCGGTGACATCGCAGGTGATGGCGAGGGCCGAAGCACCGGCCGATGCCGCCGTCGCCTTGGCGCCTTCCGCGTTGAGATCGGCGCAGACGACCTTGGCGCCCTCGGACACCAGCCGCTGTGTGATCGCGCGGCCGATCCCATGCGCGGCGCCGGTCACCAGGATGACACGACCGTCCAGGCGCTTCACGGCTTCGGCGTCTCCGGCAGGTCGCAGCGCAGGAACTGGCCTCGACCGGGCGTCGCCACCGGCTCCTTGCCGTCCCACACGATCTCGCCGCGCGACAAGGTCATGACCGGCCAGCCCTTGAGGCGCATCCCCTCATAGGGCGTGTAGTCGCACTGGTCGTGCAGCAGGCTGTGGGAGACGGTCCATTCCCGCTCGGTGTCCCAGATCACGATGTCGGCGTCGCCGCCGACGGCGATCGTGCCCTTTTTCGGGTAGATGCCGTAGATGCGGGCGGCGTTCGTCGAATTGAGGGCCACAAACTGGTTCAGGGAAATCCGCCCCTTGCCGACGCCTTCCGAGAGCAGCAGCGGCGCCCGGAGCTCGATCCCCGGCACGCCGTTCGGCACGTTGGCAAAGGTGGTCTTGGCGCCGCCCTTGATCTTGTCGGTGAAGCGATAGGCGGAGTGGTCGGAGGACAGCACCTGGAAGGTGCCGTTCTGCAGGCCCTGCCAGATGTATTGCTGGTTCGCCTTGTCCCGCGGCGGCGGCGTGCAGACGTATTTGGCGCCCGCCAGCGCGTGATCGTGGTGATGGCCGGCAATGTCTTCCGCCGAGAGGAAGAGATATTGCGGGCAGGTCTCGCCGTAGATCTTGAGGCCGCGGGTCTGGGCCCAGCGGATCTGCTCCGCGCCCTCGCGGTGCGAGACATGGGTGATCAGGATCGGCACGTCCAGCAGCTCGGAGAAGCTGATGGCGCGGTGGGTCGCCTCGCGGTCGCCGATATGGGGATGGGCGGAAAGGTGGTGCTCGATCCCGGTCTTGCCCTCGGCCAGCAGCCGGTCGGTCAGCCAGCGCACCACCGCGTCGTTCTCGGCATGCACCATGACCAGCGCGCCCTCGCGCCGCGCGAAGTCGAGCACGTTCAGAACCTGGGTGTCGTCGAGCGCCAGGCCTTCATAGGTCAGATAGACCTTGAACGAGGTGCAGCCGTCGCGCACCAGCGCCGGCAGGTCCTGGCCCAGAACCTGGGGCGAGGGATCGCTCACCACCAGATGAAAGGCGTAGTCGATCACCGCCTTGCCGTTCGCGCGCCGGTGATAGTCGTCGACGACGGCCCGCAGCGATTGACCTTTCAGCGGCATGGCGAAGGGGATGACCGTGGTCGTCCCGCCGCAGGCCGCCGAGGTCGTGCCGGAGCGGAAGTCGTCGACCGTCGCCTGGCCCTCCCAGGGCTGCTGGTCCATGTGGCAATGGCTGTCCACGCCGCCGGGCGTCACCAGCCGTGCGCTGGCGTCGATGACTTCCTCGGCCTTGCCCAGATCCTCGCCGAGTGCCACGACGCGCCCGCCACGGATCCCGACATCGCAGCGCACCACATCACCGGCCGTGGCGACGGTGCCGTTGCGGATCAGGAGGTCGAAGGGTGCGGCCGGCGACACTTATGCCTTCTTTCCCTCTCCCCGCGTGGGAGAGGGTTGCGAAGGCTTAGCGAGCGGAAGCGAGCTTAGCCGGAGCTGGGTGAGGGGGCCGCGCCGAAGGCGCGAAGCGCGTGAGCGCTCATGAAAACTGTTCGGTGCCAACATTGGGCGCTCTCGCGAGCGCCGCGCATCTGCCGATGCACGCCCCCTCATCCAACTTCGGCTAGGCTCGGCTACGCCTCGCCAAGCCTCAGTATCCTTCTCCCACAAGGGGAGAAGGGAAGCGCCGGTCAGGCGCTCACCGCTCCGCCGCATCGAGCTCTGCCTTGCGGCGGGCGACATAGGCGTCGAGCGCCTCGACGACCGCGGGATCCATCGCCGGCTTTTCATAGCCGTCGAATACCTGTTGCCAGATCGCCGTCGCGCGCTG
>DATKNM010000396.1:0-5104 GCA_035541335.1 Binatia bacterium | reverse complement strand
TGCTTAACCGGCGGTTGCACCAGCGCCGGCGCTGCTGCAGTATGCGCCGGGGCATCCGTCAGAGCAGCGCTGCATCATGGCCGTGGATTATGCCGTCATCACCGAGGCGCCGCGGTTCACGGTCGGCCGCGTGCTGCGCAGTTCCATCGGCGTCCTCTGGCGCAATCTCTGGCGTTTCGCCGTCATCGCGGTCTTCGTCGTGGGGCCTTATACTGTGTGGAGCGCCTGGAACGATGCGCATCGCAGGGCGGACTTTACGATATTTACCGCCACCATCGGTGCATTCATCGTATTCATCAATGTTCTCGCCTATGCCCTGATGCAGACGGCCGTCGTGGAGGGAACATTGCGGGATCTAGACTCCGACCCTGCGACGATTCGGGACTGTTTCGAAGGCGCGTTCGCCAGTCTCCCTGTGCTGGCCAGGGTCAATTTGATCGCGCTGCTGCCCACCTGGTGCACCATGCCGATCATGGTCATGCTCGGATATCGGGTTCCATCATTGCAGGCTTGGGCCGGTGTGGTTGACATGGTGCTCATCCTCTTGGGGTGGTGGATCGTAGTCCCACCCGTCGTCGCGGAGCGGGCCGGTCCATTCGGGGCGTTGCGGCGGGGTTGGGCACTTATGTCTCGGCGGCGTTGGAGAATCTTCGGAATCCTCACGGTCACGGTGATCGGCGGTCTTGGCCTCTCCTTCGGTTTGGACTCGATGCTGAGTATCCTATGGCACTTCACGGCGCTGACTGGGCCGTTCGTGGACGACATCAACACCTCGTCCGAAATTTCCTGTTTCATGATCTTCTTCGCCACAGTCTCCGCTGCGACCTACCATCACCTGCGTCTCGCGCAAGAGGGTGTTCCAGCCGCCAAGATCGCCAAAGTTTTCGACTAATGCCTGGGCATCAACCCGACGCCGCCGGGTCGAGGCGCGCTCGCTAGGTGCCAATTCCCGAACCGCACCTCCGGGTGGTGTCTTCCAACTTTGGATTGCAAGCGCACCGCCGCGCCCGCAGAATGTCGGCGGGGCGATTGTGCGAGGAAGGGGATCTCATGGCACAGGACAGTTTCGCGGCCGGCGCGTCGCGCTTCGAAGTCGGCAGGGTCATCAGCACGAGTCTTGCGGTGCTGATGCGCAATCTGGTGCCGTTCGGCATCATCAGCCTGCTGATCGGCATTCCGTACTTCATCATCAATTTCTGGGCGGCCAGCACCTTCGGCGAGTTCCAGGCGGATGTCGCCACCGGCGTCGAGCGCCAAGGCGGCGTCTCCGGCATCTTCGGCATGGTCGGGATCGGCCTGATCGTCTTTATGCTGACCAACACGCTGACCCAGGCGGCCATCAACTACGGCACCTTCCAGGATCTGCGCGGTCAGCGCGCCTCGTTCGGCGACTGCCTCGGCCGCGGCCTCGCCATGCTGCCGAAGGTGGTGGTCGCGGCGATCCTGGCCAGCATCGGCATCGGCATCGGCAGCATGCTGCTGCTCATCCCCGGCATCATCCTCTCGCTGATGTGGTGGGTGTTCGTGCCGGCGATCGTTGTGGAGAACGCCGGCATCACAGATTCCCTCGGCCGCAGCAGCAGCCTCACCAGCGGCCACCGCTGGGGAATCTTCGGCCTGCTGTTCCTCGTCGGCGTCGCCCAGGGGCTGGTCGGCTTCGTGGCGGGCCTGATCGGCAGCATCGGCGGCACGGTGCTGTCACAGATCCTGGACATCCTCGTGACGGTGGTATTCATCGCCTTCACCAGCGTGATGACCGCGGTCGGCTACTACTATCTCCGCGCCGAGAAGGAAGGCATCCAGATCGACGACATCGCCCGGGTATTCGACTAAGGCGATTCGCTACGACGTGGAGCGGCGGGAACAGCATTCGGAGTGAGGGAGTATGGCCGAGGACGTGCTGGGGCGGATCGATGCGACGCCGCATTTCGGGGTCGGGCGCGTGTTGGCCGATTCCTTCCGGCTGCTGTTCCGGAACTTCGTTCCGTTCCTGGCGATTGCCGTCGTGCTGGCGGTCCCCAGCGTCGCGGCGCGGCTCTGGGCCAGCGCCTTTCCCCGTGTCCCGGGTTATCTCGGGGCGCACTTCGCATGGACCATGATCGCCCTGCTGGTCGGGATGGTGTGCGGCGCGCTGACGTCCTCGGCGCTGACCTTCGGCACGCTGCAGGACCTGCGCGGCCAGCGGGCCGGAATCGGGCCGTGCGTCAGCCGCGGCTTGGCGGCGGCGCCGAAAGTGTTCGCGGCCGCCTTGCTCTGGAGTCTGTTCGTGACCTTCGGCTACGTGCTGCTGGTCATCCCCGGCGTCATCATCTCCATCATGCTCTGGGTCTATGTGCCGGTCATCGTCGTGGAGGGAGCCGGGATCACCGACAGCTTCGGCCGCAGCCGTGCGCTCACCAGCGGCCATCGCTGGGGCATCTTCGGTCTGTTTTGCCTGTTCATCGCGGTGTTCGGCACGGCAGAGATCATCATCCTCGTGATCTTGGGCGCGGCGAATCTACGCACCGGCGGCCTGGAATCGGGCTGGCCCTTCTGGGCCTTGACCGCGCTCTCCGTGATCGCCACCGCCTTCGTCGCCGTATCGACCGCCGTCGGATATTCTTATCTCCGTGCCGAGAAGGAAGGCGTGATGATCGACGACCTCGCCAAGGTGTTCGACTAGCGCGGGTTCGGTTAATCTAGGAGAAAGCGCTGGCCGAGTCGGGTCGGCGGCGAGGGGAGCGGCGATGTCGTTGCATACCGGGTTGGACCAGGTACGGGCGCCGGAGCCGCCGGATTTCTCGTTCGGGCATGTGCTGACCGTCAGCCTCTGGATCCTGGTCTGGAACCTCACCCGCTTCCTGACCATGGCGGTGCTGATTGCGATCCCGCTGGCGGCGGCGATCGCGGTGGTGCATTACCTGCTGCCGCGCGAGGGGTTCCAGATCGACTTCTCCCATATCGAGATTCAGCCATCGGACCTGCCCGCGACCTTGGTGGCGCTGCTGCTGGTGATCCTCACCGTCGCCACTTATCTCGTGACCCAGGGTGCCATCGCCTATCGCACGGTCCAATCGCTGGCGGGCCGCTCGGCCAGCAACGAGGCGGCGATCACCCGCAGCGTCGCGACCCTGCCGCGCATGCTCGGCGCCGGAATCACGCTCGCCATCGTCTATGGCAGCCTCGGCGTCACCGCGCTCTTCGCCAGCGGCGTGCTCCCGCCCGTCGCCAGCGATTCCACGATTGCGAGCCCGACCCGCGCCTCGATCGTGCTGGCCCTGGCGCTGATCGCCTTCCTCTATCTCGGCATCATCTGGTGGGTGCTCATCCCCGCACTGGTGATGGAGCGGGCGGGTGCGCTCGCCTGCTTCGCCCGGAGCTGGACCCTGACCGAGGGACGGCGCGGGACCATCCTTGCGATCCTGCTGCTGTTCTGCCTGGTGGAGGCGTCGGCGCAAGTCCTGGTCGGCCGCCTCGATCTGCCGCCGCTGTCGCTGCCGGCGATGCAGCTGTTGTGGCTGCAAACCGCGCCGGTCCTGGTTCCGGTGCAGCAGATCCTCTCCGGCCTGGTCGGATTCGTGTTCTTCTGCTGGGGCAGCGTGCTCGCCGCGATCGGCTATTACCACCTGCTGGGCGAGAAGGAAGGCGCGGCGGCGCTGGTGAAGGCGTTCGATTAATCAGGTTTTGTCGTGCTTGTCCTTGCGCCGCTTGCCGAACAGCATGCGGCGCTCCAGGTGCGCGCGCTGGGCGGCATAGAACGCCTCCAGGAAGCCGGTCGCGTCGAAACCCTTCTCCTCGACCTTGGACTGGCTCGGGTCCGGCCAGCCGATCTTGGCGCGGATCCGGCGCGCGATCTCCTGCCGGCCGGCGGCGCTGCCGGGCTCGGCGCGGCGCAGCACCGCCTCCAGGGTCTGCAGCTCATAGACGCCATAGACGCCGAGCTGCGCCGGGGTGAACTGATAGGGCGATTCCGCGGTCTCGCTGCGCCGGGTGATCACGGCGCTGGTGCGCTTCTGGCCGGCGAGATCGGGCAGCAGCGCCGCCTTCGGCGCGGTGATCACCAGCGTCCCCGCCACCATGTCGCCGACCCTGAGGCCGTCGCGGTTGAAGAGCGGCATCAGCGTGTAGATGCCGATCCAGGCGATCAGCAGCAGCTGGATCAGGCTGTCGAATCCGGTGACGCCCGGCACGGCGACGATGGTCAACGGGATGAAGACCTCGATCTCGCGCATGAGATTCCGAACGACGATCGCTTCCGGCTTCAAGGGTCCGCCGCTCCGGTCGATTACCCGGAGGCCGAGGATGCGCTTTCCCGGGGTGGCGCCCCGAAAGTGCAGCTCGGTCACCGGGAAATAGAACACCCGCAGCAGGAAGAAGCCGAGGATCGCGATCACCGCCACCCAGCGATGCAGGAGGCCGCTGGTCAGCGCCAGCAGGATTCCGCCCGCGACCATGATGCAGATGATGAAGACGACATCGAGCATGAAGGCGGCGGCGCGCGATCCGCGATCCGCAAGCTCGACGGTCAGGGCGACACCCTCCGGCGTCACGATCTGCCGCTGGCGCTTGCCGAGCGAGATTCCCGCAGTCGTGCCGGTCTCGGCGATCGTCGTCATCGCGCCTCGTCCTCGGCCGCTGGCGGGAGGGGCTGGAGGAGATAGAGCGTCCAGAACAGCAGCATCAGCCCGCCGATCGTGTAGCGCGCCCAGAGCGTCACCAACAGCTGGCGGGCATAGCCTTCGAGGCAGCCGGCCACGACGAACATGAGCACGCAGCCAAGCGCCACCTGGCCGGCATTGCGCCCGGCCTCGGCGAGGGCCGCGAGGCGCGCCTGGTCGCCGGGGAAGAGCATCGCCTTAGCGAGCGCCAGGCCGGCGCCGCCGCAGAGCGCCACCGCCAGCAACTCCGTGGAGCCGTGGATGATCAGCCAGCCGCCGATCTCGAGCCCGAGCCCATGGCCGACATAGAGCGCCACGAAGGCGCCGAGCATGAGCCCGTTCTGGATCAGCAGCAGCGCCGTCGGCAGGCCGAAGGCGAAGCCGAGCGCAAAGCAGGCGATGCCGATCCCGGCATTGTGCACGAACAGGAAGGAGGCGAAGATCGAGAGCACGTCGCCGCCCGGCAC
>DATKNM010000395.1:0-4468 GCA_035541335.1 Binatia bacterium | reverse complement strand
GAACTTGGGCTCGGTCACCTTCATCTTGACCCTTTTGTCTTCCCAGCAGGCATAGAGCGTCTGCCCCATGCGGTTGCGGCCGTTCTTGACGAGGCCCATGGCGATCGAGCGCCCGACATTCGGGCTCCAATAGCTGGAGGTGACGTGCCCCAGCATGGTCATCGGCGGACGGTCCTTCAGGTGCTCGACGATCTGCACGCCGTCCGGCAGCACCACGTTCGGGTCCTCGGTCAGCAGGCCGACCAGGTGCTTGCGGTCCGGTCGCTTGGTGTCGGAGCGGAGCATGGAGCGGCGGCCGATGAAGTCCGGCTTCGACTTCGCCACGATCCAGTCCATGCCGAGGTCCTGCGGCGTGATCGTGCCGTCGGTGTCCTGGCCGACGATGATGAAGCCCTTCTCGGCGCGGAGCACGTGCAGCGTCTCGGTGCCGTAGGGCGTGATGCCGTACTTCTCACCGGCCTGCATGAAGGCGCGCCAGACATGGAGGCCGTAGGAGGGCGGCACGTTGATCTCGTAGGAGAGATCGCCGGTGAAGGTGATGCGGAAGATCCGGGCCGGAACGCCCGCCACGTTGCCCTCGCGGAACGAGAGATGCGGGAAGGCGGCGTCATCCAGCGGCACGTCCGGTGCGACTTCCGCCAGCAGCTTCTTCGCCATCGGCCCGCCGATGGCCATCACCGACCACTGCTCGGTCACCGAGGTGAAGTAGACCTTCTTGTCCGGCCACTCGCACTGTTGCCATTCCTCGAGCCAGCCGAGCACCCGCGCGGCGCCGCCGGTCGTGGTGGTCATGTGGAAGTGGTCCTCGGAGAGCCGGCTGGTGACGCCGTCGTCGAACACCATGCCGTCCTCGCCGCACATCAGTCCGTAGCGGCACTTGCCCGGCTCCAGCTTCGACCAGGCATTGGTGTAGACCATGTTGAGGAACCAGGCGGCGTCCGGCCCCTGCACGTCGATCTTGCCGAGGGTCGAGGCATCGACGATACCGACGCCGGTGCGGACCGCCTTCACCTCGCGGTTGACCGCGTCGTGCATGCTCTCGCCGGGCTTCGGATAGTACCAGGGCCGCAGCCACTGGCCGACGCACTCGAACTTGGCGCCGTGATCCTCATGCCATTGATGCATCGCGGTCTTGCGGATCGGATCGAGGAAGTCGCCCTTGTCGCGGCCGGCGAAGGCGCCGAAGGTGACCGGCGTATAGGGCGGACGATAGGTCGTGATGCCGACGTCGGGAATGCCGACGCCGCGCAGCCCCGCCATGATGGCGAGGGCATTGACGTTGCTGGTCTTGCCCTGGTCGGTCGCCATGCCCATGGTGGTGTAGCGCTTCAGGTGCTCGACCGAGCGATAGCCTTCACGATGGGCGAGCATCACGTCCGCCGCGGTCACGTCGTTCTGATAGTCGATGAAGTGCTTGCCGCCCTGGCCGACCGGCTTCTCCGCCGGGACGACCCAGAGCGGGCGCAGCGGATCTTCCGCCGTCACCGCGCCGGCCGATGGGGCCGCGCCCGAGGCGCCGTCGAGGCCGGCTTCGCGCGCCGCAGCAGCGCCGGCGGCATGGCCTTCGCTCAGGCAGTCGCCGAGCGCGAACACGCCATGGCAGGCGCCGATCGAGACGAAGTTCTGGCCGGGGATCATGTCGCCCGGCACGAAGGCCTGGATCCCGTCGTCCCACCTCACCTTGGAGCGGGTCTGGGAATGGAGATGCACGGTCGGCTGCCAGCCGCCGGCGGAGCCGACGCAGTCGCAGGAGATGCGGCGCGGCGCGCCGGTGACTGCGGTGCCGTCCGCGGTGAGGCGCATGACCTCGACGTCCTTCACGCCGAGCGCGCCATGCACCTTCACGATCGCCGAGCCGAGGATGATCTCGATGCCCTTGGCCTTGGCAGCGGCGACCAGCGTACCGTTGGGTTCGGGGCGGAGATCGACCACCGCCGGAACGGTGACGCCGGCGGCGGCGAGGTCGATCGCCGTGCGATAGGCGCTGTCGTTGTTGGTCATCAGGACGACGCGGCGACCCGGCATCACACCGTAGCGGTTGACATAGGTTCGCACCGCCGAGGCCGTCATGCAGCCCGGCCGGTCGTTGTCGAGATAGACCAGCGGCCGCTCGATGGCACCGGTGGCGAGGATGATCTTCTTGGCGCGGATGCGCCACAGCCGCTGCCGCGGCTTGTCCGCGACCGGGCCGAGATGATCGGTGAGCCGCTCGACCAGGCTGACGGAGTTGTGGTCGTAGTATGCAAACGCCGTCGTGCGGCTGAGCAGCTTGACCTCGGGCATCGCCGCCAGTTCGCGCAACGCGGCCGCAACCCATTCCGTGGCCGGCTTGCCGTCGATCGCCTCCGTGCTCTCGCTCAGCAGCGCGCCGCCGATCTCCGACTGCTCGTCGGCGAGCGTCACGCGCGCGCCGGTGCGGCCGGCGGCGAGGGCCGCGGCGATTCCGGCGGGACCGCCGCCGATCACCAGCACGTCGCAATGGTCGTAAAGCTTGTCATAGCGATCGGGATCGGGCTCGGCCGGGCCCTTGCCGAGACCGGCCGCCTGGCGGATGAACTTCTCATAGAACATCCAGCCCTTCGCGGGCCACATGAAGGTCTTGTAGTAGAAGCCGGACGGGATGAAGCGGCTGATCGCGCTGTTGATTGCGCCGACGTCGAGGTTGAGCGAGGGCCAGCGGTTCTGGCTCTCGGCGCTCAAGCCGTCGAAGATCTCGATCTGGGTCGCGCGGGTGTTGGGCTCGGTGCGGGCGCCGCGGCCGAGCTGGATCAGCGCATTCGGCTCCTCGGCGCCTGCGGTCAGGATGCCGCGCGGCCGGTGGTACTTGAAGCTGCGCCCGACGAGGCGCACGCCATTGGCGAGCAAGGCGGAGGCGAGGGTGTCGCCGGCGAAACCGGAATAGCTCTTGCCGTCGAAGGTGAACGTGACCGGCCGCGTGCGATCGATCCGGCCGCCGCTGTTGAGGCGATTGGCCCCCGTATTTCCAGATTG
Source organism: Binatia bacterium (assembly GCA_035541335.1). GTDB lineage: Bacteria > Pseudomonadota > Alphaproteobacteria > Dongiales > Dongiaceae > Dongia. Next base: position 1,477 of record DATKNM010000395.1, on the reverse strand, counting down.
GCCGTTCATCGCGGGGTCTTCTCCGGCTGGGCGCCCTGCGTGAGAGCGGGGGCGGGCTCGCCCATCTTGTAAACCTTCAGGATCTCATGGGTGACGGTGTGGCGCGCCACGTTGAACCAGCGCCGGCAGCCCTTGGTGTGGACCCAGCGCTCGAAATGCACGCCCTTGGGGTTCTTGCGCATGAAGAGATAGTCTGCCCATTCGGCGTCGGACATGGTCTGCTGCTGCTCCAGCGTCGGGCGGGCGATATGTGCCTCGTGGCCGTAGCCGAACTCGTGCTCGTCGCGGGGGCCGCAATAGGGGCAGTGAATCAGGAACATCGGATGCGACCTCGTCCTAATGCGCGACGCCGGCGGCGCCGTGCTCGTCGATCAGATAGCCGGAGGTGAAGCGCTCCAGCGCGAACGGCACCGCCAGGGGATGCGGCTCGCCGCGGGCGATCGTGTGGGCGAAGACGTTGCCGGAGCCCGGCGTCGCCTTGAAGCCGCCGGTGCCCCAGCCGCAGTTGATGAACAGGTTCTCGACCGGTGTCTTGCCGATGATCGGGCTCGCGTCCGGGCAGGTATCGACGATGCCGCCCCACTGCCGCAGCATCCGCAAGCGACTGAAGATCGGGAAGAGATCGGTCAGCGCGTTCAGCTGGTTCTCCACCACGGGCGGGCTGCCGGCCTGGGCATAGGAGTTGAAGGCGTCGATGCCGGCGCCGAGCACCAGCTCGCCCTTGTCCGACTGCGAGACGTAGACGTGCACCTGGGGCGACATGACGACGGTGTGGAGGATCGGCTTGATCGGCTCGGAGACCAGCGCCTGCAAGGGATGGCTCTCGACCGGCAGGCGGAAGCCGGCGAGGCCGGCGATGACGCCGGAATGGCCAGCGACCACGATGCCGATCTTCTTCGCGGCGATCGGGCCCTTGGTGGTCTCGACGCCCTTCACCACGCCGTTGACGATGTCGAAGCCGGTGACCTCGCAGTTCTGGATGATGTCGACGCCGCGCTCGTCGGCCTTGCGGGCGAAGCCCCAGGCGACGGCGTCGTGCCGCGCGTTGCCGCCGCGGCGCTGGAAGCTGGCGCCCATGATCGGGTAGCGTGCGGTCGCCGAGCAGTCGAGGATCGGCACCAGTTGCTTGATCTGCTCCGGCGTCAGGATCTCGGAATCGATCCCGTTCATCTGGATCGCATAGACCCGGCGCCGAAGCGCCTGCATGTCGTGTTGGGTGTGCGCGAGATTCATGATCCCGCGCTGGCTGAACATCACGTTGTAATTGAGGTCCTGGGAGAGGCCTTCGAACAGCTTCAGCGAGTGCTCGTAGAGATGGGCTGACTCGTCCCAGAGATAGTTCGAGCGCACGATCGTGGTGTTGCGCCCGGTATTGCCGCCGCCGATCCAGCCCTTCTCCAGCACCGCCACGTTGGTGATGCCGTGCTCCTTGGCGAGATAGTAGGCCGTGGCGAGGCCGTGGCCGCCGCCGCCGATG
>DATKNM010000394.1:0-11028 GCA_035541335.1 Binatia bacterium | reverse complement strand
CGGAGATCAGCAGCTGGGTCGGCACCTCGATCGCCGCGGCATCGGCGATCACCCGTTCCGCCGTCTCGTAGAGGCCGAGCAGCAAGTCGACCGAGATCGCGCGGGCGACCAGCGGGTCGGTGCCGTAGGAGGCGGCGCGCTGGCGGTCGTGGGTGAGATACTTGCCGGTCACGTAGGATTTCACGAAGAAGTTGCCGCGCAGCTTGCGGAGCGCGGCGAGGCCCTGGCACGCGAAAGGCAGATAGAGCTTCACCTTGAAGGCGGGCGAGGCCAGAGCCATGCAGCGGATCCTCGGTGCGTAGTCATGCGCCCAGGTCGCGGCCATCACCGCGGCGACGCTCTGGGCGACGACGGCGACGTTCTCGGCGGCAATGCCGTGACGGGCGGCGATCATATCGACGAAGGTCTCAATGTCGCGCACCGAGTGATCGATGCCGGGACTGTCGCCGCGGGCGCCCGGCGAGCGGCCGTGGCCGCGGGCGTCATAGGCGAAGAAGGCGAAGCCCGGCAGGGCCAGCTCCTCAACCAGATGCGCCATGCGGCCGGAATGCTCGTGGCCGCGATGCAGGAGGAGGACGGCGCCCTCCGGCGCATCGCCGAGCGCCGGCCAGTGGCGATAGAAGAGTTCGACGCCGTCATGCGTGGTGAAGCGGGATTCCTCCGGCGCCGGGCGCACGGCGGGACGCGGCGTCCCACGGTTATGAACGCGGTCGGGGGCGAGATCGATCATGATCCTCTCCTTCAGGCTTCGATCGGTTGCGGATGGAGCGCCGCCCAGCAGGCGGCGGCGAGCTGGGGCGCGTAGGCCGTGAGCGGTTTCTTCAAGCGGCCATAGACCTTGAAGGTCGCGGCCTGCAGCACGATGCCGAAGACCGCGCTGGTGGCGAGCTCGGAATCCTGCTGCGGCAATTCCCCGGTGGCGATGGCAGCGGCGAGCTGGTCGTGCAGCACCTGCACCGGCCCCTTCTCGCGCTCGGTGATCTTGCCGAGCTGGCCGTGTTGGGTCAGCAGCAGGAAGCGAAAGCGCGGCGTGTCCTCGTCGAAGAGGCGGCAGATCGCGGCGATCATCGCGGCGAGACGCGGGCGCAGGCGCGGCTCCGCCGCTTGCGCCCTCTGCAGGTTCTCGCCGAGGCTGCGATAGCCGGACCAGAAGATCTGCCAGACCAGATCGTCCTTGCTCTTGAAGTGACGATAGACCGCGGGCTCGGTGATCGAGGCCGCGGCGGCGATGTCGCGCATCGCCGTCGCCTCGACGCCGCGCTCGGCGAAGAGCTTCAAGGCGCCGTCGGTAATCCGCTGCTTGGTGTCCGCACCCCGGGGCATGGCTGGATCTCGTCCTCGTAGTTAGTGATCGATCACTAACTTAAGCAATGAAGGACGGGCTGTCAAGGGAGCCGAGGACGCTCAGCAACGCGGGGTGATCAAGAGATTGATATAATTACGTTTATTTGCCAGCGCGGTCAGCGGATTTCCTGCTGCCAGCGGGTGATTGCGTCCACCGGATGGATGAAGTTGAGGACGTTCAGGGTCAGGTTGTCGTGGATCGCGTAGGCGGCATAACCCTCGAGCAGGAGGACGGCGAGGATGCTGGCCCAGACCGCGAGATGCCGCGCCAGCACGAAGCCCAGGATCATCGAGAGCGTGTCGAAGAGCGAGTTGATGACGCTGTCGCCGACATAGCCCTGGGCCAGCGCCTGCTGGCGGTATTTCTCAATGACGAAGGACGTGTTCTCGGCGATCTCCCAGGCGGCCTCGATGCCGATCGCGACCAGCAGGCGCGGCGCGACCGGCGTCTTCGGGAAGATCACCTTCAGCAGCAGGTAGAACAGGAAGCCGTGGACGATGTGGGAGAAGGTGTACCAGTCGAAGAGATGCTGCGACATCTCCGCCGAGAGGACGTCTCCCTCCCAGAGCTTCACATATCCGCAGGTGCAGATCGGCGGTCGCCCCAGGACGAGCAGGACGACCGCCTGAATTGTGAGCAGAACCAGGATCCCCGGCAGCCAGCGTTTCATGCTGCCGAGTCTAGCATGGCCAGGGTCAGGCCGCCGAGGCGCTCTCCTCCGCGGTGCGCAGCAGGTCGGTGTTGACGCGGCGCAGCGATCCTTGCGCCGGGGCCGCGGCGAGTCCGGCGACCGGGCAGGCCTTGCGGACCCGGGCGTGGAAGTCGTGGATGCAGCCCTCGTAGGAGGAGAGCGGCCCGAACTCGAAGCCATGCGAGGCGAGGCCGATCTGCACCCGCTCGGAGAGCAGCTTGTCCTCGGCGCTGACCTGGCGGTTGATGCGGGCGTTCAGGTACCGCAGCACCTTCATCTCGCGCCGCGCATCGGGGCGCACGAAGATCGGGTAGCGCACGGTGCAGGTCTCGGCCGTCAGCGGCAGGAACTGGAAGACATCCATGCTGTCGCCGTAGACGTCGATGCCGATGTTGGGCGGCATGGTGAAGAACAGCCAGGAGCTGCGCGCCTCCTCCGGCAGGTTCTCGTTCAGGTCCGGCGCCATCTGCTGGTACATGCGCTCCGACCAGTTGGAGGAGAGCTTGTCGCGGAGCACGCTCTTCGAGCCGGCGACGCCGTGCTCGTTCATGAAGCCGCCGAGATCGCTGTCCAGCATGCGGTCGTAGCCGGGATGGCCGACCGGCACGTGGTAGTTCTCGAGATTGTTGTCGACGCCGACCTTCCAGTTGCAGGCCCAGTCCTCGACCCAGGGCTCGTCCAGCGGCACCATCTCCTCCAGGCGATAGGGCTCCAGCAGGTGGATGTAGTCCTTCCACATCTCCTTGAGGCTCGGGCCGCCGGGGATGACGCGCACGAAGACCAGGCCCAGCAACACTTCGAGCTCGACGGGCTTCAGGCCGAGGGTCTTCTTGTCGGCGCCGCCGAAGGTCTTCTCCAGCGGCATGCCGGCGAGCTCGCCGCGGAGGTTGTAGGACCAGCCGTGATAGGGGCAGGTCATCCGCGCCTTGCAGTGCCCGGCGCCGTCGAGGAGCTTAGCGCCGCGATGGCGGCAGACGTTCATGAAGGCGCGCAGCGCGCCATCCTTGCCGCGGATGATGAGGATGGAATCGCGGAGCAGATCGAGGGTGACGAAGTCGCCGACGTTCCTCACCTGGTTCACGTGGCAGGCGAACTGCCAGGAGGGGCGGAACAGGGCCTCGTATTCGAGCTCGTTCAGCTCGGCGTTGCGATAGGTCCAGGCCGGCAAGGCGCGGGGCTCGACGGTGTGCGGGGAGCGGATCGGGCGCTGCTCGGTCATGGCTGAATACTCCTTTATGCATCGACAAATATCCGGCGATCGCGCGACATGCGCCGCGCGCGATTGACTGCGATCTTGAGAAATCACGCCCGCTAGTCGGGCGCGAACTCTTGCGGGAAGATGCTGGCGAGATAGGCGCGCGCGGAACGCCGCGCCGCCGCGCGGTCGAAGCCGCGGCCGCTGACCAGGATCTCCTGCCACTGCCATTCCAGGAGGCCGGAGAAGCCGAGCGCCAGCGCCGGCGCGTTCAGGCGGTCGTAGCCGCCGCGCTTCACGATCTCGGCAAAGCAGCGCTCGATCGCTTCCTGCCCCGCGGTGTCATAGCCGCCGATGCGCTCGAGATAGAGCTTGCGGGCGCGGGCCTCGCCCCAGAAGGCGTACCAGACCGCGACCTTGGCGGGATCGCTGACCTTCGGGTCGAGGCTGACCTCGACGATCGCCTCCAGCGATTTCACCGGATCGCCGGCGGCGTTCTCGATCGCCGCGCGCCGCGCCGCCTCGAACTCGGCGGCGATCTGCTCGAGCGCGCTCAGCAGCAGCGCGTCCTTCTTCTGGAAATGCAGGATGACGGTGCCGGGCGCCACCTTCGCTGCCTCGGCCACCAGTTGCACCGTGGTGCCGGACAGGCTGTGCCGGGCGATCACCGCGATGGTCGCCTCCAGGATCGCCGCCCGGGTGCGGGAGGCGAGAGCCTCGTTCCGGCGTTGCGCAATGTCGGTCACGGCAAACAAGATAATGTCCTACCTGATTGAATTACAAGAGTGAATTTCTATAGCATGAATGAATATTCATTTATCACCTGAACCTGCCCCCTGTCAAGCCGGGTGCCTTCCGAATCGTCGTCTCGGCATCCCGCCCGGCGTGATGTCGGACAACGCGGTCATGCATTCCTTCCGCTGTCGACCGGGGATGGCGCAAAGTCGAAATACAACCAGGGCGTTAGGCCCGGGGCACGACACCGGTATCCAACAGGCGCGCGCCACACGGGCGAAGCCGCGCCACCCACGATTCTCCTACTTCGGGAGGAATTCGCGCAGCGCTTGTGGCATATCGGGACCGGGATAGGATTCGCGTCACGGCGCCGCCGCGCGACGACGCACGATATTGTATTGAGTGCTCAGGATTTCTTGTGGAAGCGGCGTGGGATTGGAACGCTCCACGTCAAGTTTGCTTCGTTATCGGCCCGAAGGCGAACCTATCGTTAATTGGAGATTGTAAAGTGGTTCCACCGCCGCCATATTGACCGCTCGTCGGCTCGCTATGGGTTGGCCCAGTCATTCGCTCCAGTGGAGCTCCGACCCGGTCTCATCCCTTTCGTAGTTTGGCGTCGTCGGCCGTTCACACGGATTCCGGGTGGACGGAGGTTGTGCACCTACCCAGAGGAAAGCTATGGCTACTGGTACAGTCAAATGGTTCAACACCCAGAAGGGTTACGGCTTCATCCAACCGGATGATGGCTCCAAGGACGTCTTCGTCCACATCTCTGCCGTGGAGCGCTCGGGCATCGGCTCGCTGCGTGACGGCCAGAAGGTCAGCTACGATGTGGTCCAGGACCGCGGCAAGCCGGCAGCCACGAATCTGAAAGCCGGGTAAGAACCATCACAGGGCTATTGCGAGGGCGGCTTCGGCCGCCCTTTTTTTTGCGCCGTTTCTTTGCGCCCTTATTGCGCTGTGTCCGGCAGCATCAATTCCGGTATCCCCCGCCGCGCGATGCTTGATCCCGATTAATTCCGCTTGACGCGCCGCCGCCGCCGGGATGGGGTAGCGGCCAGTTTGCGTTTCGCATGCACAATACGTTCGATCGGCAGCATAAACCGAGGTCGAATGGTTCAGGAGGACTGAGATGGCCGACAATCACGGGCGCAACCAGCCGCCGGTCCTGCAGCTCAATCCGGCGGATCCGCTGGTGGTGGCGACGCGGGAGCTGAAGCCCGGCGAGGAAGTCGGCCTCGGCCCGGTGAAACCGGTGGAGAAGATCGGCCGCGGCCACAAGATGGCGACCCGCGCGATCGAGGGCGGCGAGGCGGTGCGGAAGCTCGGCCAGATCATCGGCGTCGCGACGAAGCCGATCGCTCCCGGCCAGCACATCCATGTCCACAATGTCGAGTTCCGGCCGAGCGCCGCCGACCATGCGATCGGCGCCCATCGCAGCAACCTGCCGATCTTTCCCGAGGCCGAGGCCGCGACCTTCCAGGGCATCGTGCGCAAGGACGGCACGGTCGCGACGCGCAACTATATCGGCGTGCTGACGACGGTGAACTGCTCGGCGACGGTGGCGCGCAAGATCTCCGACTGGTTCCGCATGCATCCCGAGGAGCTGGCGCCCTATCCCAATGTCGACGGCGTCGTCGCCCTCACCCATCGCGACGGCTGCGCCGGCGGCACCGACAGCGAGGGCGCCATGCTGCTCCGCCGCACCATCGGCGGCTATGCAAAGCATGCCAATTTCGGCGCGGTCGTTGTGATCGGCCTCGGCTGCGAGGCGAACCAACTGCCGCGCCTCGTCACCGACGAGGGCCTGAAGGTCGGCCAGCGCATCCAGACCCTGGTGATGCAGGAGGTCGGCGGCACGCGAAAGACCGTGGAGACGGCGATCGCCCAGATCCGCGAGATGCTGCCGGAGCTGAATGCGGTGAAGCGCCAGACCGTCCCGGCGAAGCACCTGACCCTCGGCCTGCAATGCGGCGGCTCCGACGGATTCTCGGCGATCACCGCCAACCCGGCCCTGGGTGCTGCGGCCGACCTCCTGGTGCAGAACGGCGGCACCGCGATCCTCTCCGAGACGCCGGAGATCTACGGCGCCGAGCATATGCTGCTCGGCCGCGCCGTCAGCAAGGAGGTGGGTCAGAAGCTGCTCGACCTCCTCACCTGGTGGGAGGACTACGCCGAGCACAACGGCGAATCCCTCGACAACAACCCCTCGCCCGGCAACAAGGCCGGCGGCCTCACCACCATTCTCGAGAAGTCGCTGGGCGCAGCGGCGAAGGGCGGCCATGCCGACATGGTCGACGTCTACCGCTTCGCCGAGCCGGTCACGAAGCGCGGCTTCGTGTTCATGGACACGCCGGGCTACGACCCCGTCTCGGTCACCGGCCAGGTCGCGGGCGGGGCCAACATGATCTGCTTCACCACCGGCCGCGGCTCCTGCTTCGGCTGCAAGCCGGCGCCGAGCCTGAAGCTTGCCACCAACACGCCCATGTACAACCGCATGGTCGAGGACATGGACATCAACTGCGGCGAGATCATGGACGGCGCCGCCAGCGTCGAGGAGATGGGCGAGCGGATCTTCCAGATGATCCTGGAGACCGCGTCCGGCAAGCGCAGCAAGAGCGAGGAGCTCGGCTACGGCGAGGACGAGTTCGCCCCCTGGCATCTCGGCGCCACACTCTGAACCGGCGCGGCTGGCTCGGCCGCTGAAGGAAAGGGGACGAAGCACGCTTCGTCCCCTTTTTCGTCACGCCGTCCCGCGATCAGGCGGTCGGCTATCGATCGTCGCCGATCAGTTCACCGTGGCCGTCGTCGTTCCACCGTTCTTCGCTGCGTTCGCGGCGTCCGCGATGTCCTGGCAGGTCGCGTCGTCGGCATTGGCGGCGAAATCGCCGAGCCCGGTGTCGTCCGGGTTGAGCTCGGCGAGGCGCTGGGCGATCGCCCGTACCTGGGCGGCGGTCACCGTCTTGTTGGTGGCGCCGGCGAGAATCCCGCCGAGATCGTCGACGCTCGGACCCGCCGGCCCATTTGAACTTGGCGGATTGTTGGGATCATCAGGAGTCTCGTTGGCCGCGGCATAGGCCGAGAGCGCATCGCGGAACGCGGTCGCGACCCGGCCGATCGACGACTTCGGCGAAGCGTGTACGAGGGCATTGGGCGAGGCGTGGAAGAAGCCGTTCAGCTTGCCGAGGCCGTCCGGGGAGAGCGAGGAATCGTCGCCGAGATCGTCGGGGGTCTGGGCGTTCTTATGGCGGCCGTTCGATGCCTGGTCATCCGACGATTGGCCGTTGGACGCATCGTCGTTCGACGCATCGTCGTTCTTGCCGTTGTTGCCGCCACCGGCCCCGTCATTGCCGTGGCCGGCCGAATTGCCGCCGGCATTGCCGTTGCCGCCGCCGTTCCCGTTGCCGCCACCATTGCCATGGCCGCCATGATTGCCGTGATCGCCGCTGTTCTTGGCGAGGGCGAGGTTGCCGAGCGGGAGCGCCACGAGGGCACCGGCCGCCGTGCCGATCATGAGGGCGACTAGGGCGACGCGGGTCGCGCGCCGAAGCACGTTGGGAGAAAGCGCGAGGTGGCTCATTGCGGAGCTCCTATCCTGTGACACGAAGCGCGCCCCGATAACCGAAGCCGATAGGAGCGCGTCGCCCCTAGAACGACGGGCTGACCCGGATATTCCGGGAAACGATGTCTTATTGGAGGGCGGCGGCGAGGCAGGCCGCCGGCGCCTGCACGAGGCCGCGGCCGAAGATCGGGTCGGGCCCGGGCACGCCGAGGTCGAGGGCGTCCGCCAGCATCCGCTTCTGGTCGTTGCCGTAGCGCGCCAGCACCGCGGTCACGTAGGGCGCCGCGAAGGAGGTGCCGGTCACCAGCCGGTCCGCGGCGCCGCCGGCAGCAGGCTGCCCCGGGATCAGCAGATCGACGCCGGGCGCCGCCAGCGCGACGAAGTCGCCGCGATTGGCCTGCGGGAACACCTGGCGCGCCTGGTCGACCGCGGTGACGCCGACCACACCGGGATATGCAGCGGGAAAGCGCGGCACGCCGCTGGTCCCGTCGTTGCCGACCGCGGCCACCAGCGCCGCGCCGCGCGCCTCGGCCCGCGATACGGCGAGCGCCATCAACTGGTCCGAGGGACCGCTCAGGCTGACATTGATGGTCGAGACCTTGTTTTCCAGGAGCCAGTTCAGCGCGGCGGCAAAGCTGGTGGCGGAGGCGATGGGACGGCCGTCGGTATCGACGCCGAAGATGCCGGCGGCATAGAGCTCGGCGCCTGGCATGAGGCCGAACTCCTGCTGGCCCACCAGCAAGGTGGCGATGCCGGTGCCGTGTTCGTAGGGCGCCGCCTGGATTCCCGGTTCGAGGAAGCCGGCCTTGTGGCCATGCGCGCCGGCAAGGATCGGCAGAGACCAGTCGACCGCGGTGTCGATGAGGCCGAGCCGGGCCGGCTCGCCGCAGGTCTTGAGCGCGGGGCTCCAATGCACCGCCTTCGCCGCATAGTCGGCGGCGGGCAGGCTGACGCTGGTCTGCGGCTGATAGAGATGGTTGAAGTCGACGATCGCGCTCGGGAAGGCGTTGGCGATCAGGGTGCGCGCCTGGCTGGCCGAGAGCCCTTCCGGCGCCCGAAGACGCGTAACCTTGATGCCGAGGGCGCCCAAGGTCTGCGACCCGAGCACGCTGAAGCCCTTGCCGCGGGCGAAGGCATCGAGCCGGTCGTCGGCCTCGGCCACCACGAGCTCGCTGCGGACGATGCGGTCGTGGCCGTTGTCGAGACGGTCGCTGGCGATCGCGCCGCCGCGATTCTGGTCGCCGCCGGAATCATCGCCGCTGGAGCCGGAATTGTCGCCGCCGGAATTGTCCTCGCCGGAGCCGCCGGCATCGTCGGCGCCGCCTTTGTGGCCGTTGCCGTTGCCGTTGCCTTCACCGTTGCCGCCGTCGTTCCCGTTGCCGCCGGCATTCCCGTTGCCATTTCCGCCGGCATTGCCGTGGTCGCCTGCGTGATCGCTGTTGCCGTGACCGTTGCCGTTGCCGTGGCCATTTCCGTTGCCGGGATCCGCCATCGCAATCCGGGGCGCGAAGAGGCCGGATGCGGCGAGCCCGCCGCCCGTGGCGCTCAGCGCCAGCGCCGTCGCCAGCAGCGCCAGCCGCGCGGCGCGGCGCGAGGTCATTGATCCTGCTCGATCAGGTCCCAGCCGCCGTCGGCCTTGCGGCAGGCTATGCCGCCGGTGTCCTTGACGCCGGGCTGCGCCTTGACGAACTCCGCGCAGCGCTGGCCGGTCGCAGTGTCGAACCAGCGCGCGACGCGGACCGACTTGCCGTCGCCCGCGGCGCCGACGGTCATGGCCGCATTCTCCGGATCACGGCCGAGCGCCGACATCAGCGCCGGCAGCCAGGCCGGGTCGCCGCCGCTCGCCTGTTGCATCGCAGACTGATCCGCGCCGGCGAGGCGCAGACCCTGGTCGCCGTTGCGCTCGACCAGCATCAATCCGAGCGCGCCGATGAGGCAGCCGATCAGAAGCGACGCGGCGATCCGAAGATCGACCGCCTGACCGATCCAAGCGGGACGGATACGCGCGGCGCCGCGCGCCGATTCTCCGGCCCGCGCAGGCGCAGCGGACACCCGACCGGAAACCTCGCGGGCGGCCTGGGTGACACGACGGGCGAGGTCGAACGGCACCGGACCGGCTTCGAGGTCGCTCCAGGCGATGCGCGCGGCATCGGCACCGGCGGAGATCTCGGCGGCGATGCGCGCCGCCTCGGGATCGTTGGCGATCTCGTCGGCGACGCTCGCCGCCTCGCGCGGCGGCAGCAGGCCGTCGCAATACTGCATGATGCGGATCATGCGGGCTTCCTCCGCGGCCTCGGCCGCATTTCGAGTCTGGGCTTCTGCGATATCTCGGTTCTGGTCTTCGGATTCGGACATGGTTCGCTCTCCGGTCTCAGCCGCGGCCGGCACCGCCGGCCTCGCGGGGCGGGGACCGATCCTCGCCGCGCACCCGGCGCGCGACCGCGACGCGGGCGCGGGCAAGCCGGCTCATGACGGTGCCGAGGGGCACGCCGAGCACGTTCGCCGCCGCTTCGTAGGTGAAGCCCTCGACCGTCACCAGCAGGAGCACCTCGCGCTGCGCCTCGGGCAAGGCGGCGATCGCCGCGCGCGCCGTCGCGAGCTCGTTGCGGGTCTCGATCTCGTGGGTGAGCGACCGATCGGGCAATTCGGCCAGCATGTCGGGATCCGCCTTCACCAGGCGGTTCCAGGCGGACTTGCCGCGATCCAGCCAGATGTTGCGGATGATGCGGAACATCCAGCTGTCCAGGCGCGTCCCGGGCTCCCACTGGTGGTAGCGTTCCAGCGCCCGCAAGCAGGCGGTCTGCACGACGTCATCTCCTTCCTGAACCGAGCCGGTGAGGCCCGCAGCGAAACGGCGCAGCCGCGGCAGCAGGGTGACGATGTCGCGACCCATCTGCGCGCGTTCCACCGCCTGGTCGAAGCCGGCGACGCCCGTCTCCCGCTTCTCGCTCATGCAACGAACCGCATACCGGTTTATTCCGCCGCTTCCGTTCGTGTCGGCCGGGCCGTCTATCGCACCGGGAGCCCGGGGCTGCGCCACGGGATCGTTGTGCGCGACGACCCGCACCAGCGGACTATTTTCTGATTTCCGCAACAAGGGGTAAAGGCCGTTATCCCGCACTTATGACGAATTGGAGCAGCTTTCCGCCGCGGGGCGGATGCGCGACGGCCGGCCGGGTGGCTGGCCCGGCCGGCCGGACGCCGGATGGTCGGTTGAAACCCGGCCGGTCGCTCAGTTGGCGGGCGGCGGCGGGACCTGGTCGGTGCCGTTGTCATCGTTGGCGTCGTGGCCGGCCGGGTCCACGCCGTTGTCGTCATTGGCGTCGTGGCCGGCTTGATCCATGCCGTTGTCGTCGTTGGCGTCGTGACCCGCCGGATCGTCGTTGCCGTCGTTTCCGCCGGAGCCGGCATTGTCATGCGTCGACGCGTTCTGGTTGCCGTGACCCTGGTTGGCGCTGCCGCCGCCGCTGTTGCCGTCATGGCCGTTTTCATTGCCGCCA